>CAIRNW010000164.1 GCA_903879995.1 uncultured Bacteroidota bacterium | reverse complement strand
TTGGAGAGTAAGAGTAATTTATCGAGTGAAGTTTTTCCAATACCTCGTGTAGGATAATTAATAATTCGTTTTAAGGCCTCTTCATCACGGGGATTAACAATCAAACGCAAATACGCTACCATGTCTTTGATCTCCTTGCGCTGATAGAAACTAATGCCACCGTAAATCGTGTAAGGGATTGCCATACGACGAAGCGATTCTTCAAAAGCACGGCTCTGCGCATTGGTTCTATAGAGAATAGCGAACTCTTTGTTAGCGTAATGATGTCGCAACTTCTGCTCTTGAATAGAATCTGCAATAAACTTTCCCTCATCGTTATCGGTAAGCGTACGAACTAATTTAATTTTCTCTCCTTCCGGATTTTCTGTGAACAGGACTTTTTCAATCTGCCCCTTATTATGGCTAATCACCTCATTGGCCACATCCAAAATACTTCGCGTAGAACGATAGTTCTGCTCTAGCTTGACCACTTTTACATTGTCGTAATCCTTCTGAAACTGTAAAATATTTTGAATGGTGGCACCACGGAAACTATAGATACTCTGCGCATCGTCTCCTACCACACAAACATTTTCGTGAAGTGCCCCTAGCAATTTTATAATCTCATACTGAGCCGGATTGGTATCCTGATACTCATCAATCAAGATATACTTGAACTTATGCTGATAGCGAGATAGACATTCGGGAATAGTACGCAGCAGTTCGTAAAACTTTAACAGCAGATCATCAAAATCCATAGCGCCATTTCGGAAACAGCGCTTTACATAGTTTTCATAAATCTGCCCAATGGCAGGACGGTTAGCACGAATATCTTCCTGCTGAATAGCATAATCTGTTTTATACTCGGCTGGCCCAATCAGTGCGTTCTTTGCTGAAGAAATTCTGTTGTAGACCACATTAGGCTTGTAGTGCTTGTCGTCGAGATTTAAATCATTGATCACGGCCTTGAGCACGCTCTTGGCATCGTCCGTATCGTAAATAGTAAAATGTTTAGGATAGCCGATCTTATCCGCTTCAAACCGAAGAATTCTTGCAAATACTGAGTGAAAGGTGCCAATATATAGATTGCGCGCTTCGCCATTTCCTAAAATTCTCTCTACACGCTCTTTCATTTCACGCGCAGCCTTATTAGTAAAAGTTAACGCCAAAATATTGAAGGCATCTACCTGATGGGCTGCCATCAAGTGTGTAATTCTTGTAGTGAGGACTTTGGTTTTACCACTACCCGCCCCCGCCACAATCATGATGGGACCATCCTTATGTAATACCGCTTCTCGCTGTCTTTCATTCAAACCTTGGAGATATTCCTGCATGCGCGCAAGTTAAAGGGAAAAAGGACCGTACGAGGAGTTGTGGAATAATTTAGCGATGCTTACTGGCCAGGTACTTTTCACGAATCACCTCACCCATGGATTTTCCGCTGAGTCTGGCTTCCAGCCAGGAGATTACATCCAAGTAGGCAAAGGCCCGAGTTTGAAAACGATTTTTTTCGAGGTGCTTGATCTGATTCAATAAGTCTTTGAACGCAGCACCCAGTTCCCGAGGACGAAGGGTGATAGAACGGCGGAGATAATTTAACATAGCCTCTTCCACTGCCGTAAAGTTTTTTAAACGAGACATAAATCGATACACTGACTTGGTCAGCGATTCCATCAACATATCGTTTCCCAGTTCATAATGGGCAATCAAGTGTAATAAACGCGCATAGCATTGCAGATCGTATCGGAGAGACGTATTGCTATTAATAATGGGTTGAAGATGGTCAATACAACGCCCAAAATCTCCACTGCCAAAATAAAGCATCGCAAACTTATAGTTCAGCACCATCTCGTGATGGGTATCCAGAAAAAGAACATTCTTTGTCAACTCTTTTTTCATAGAAGGTATCATCCTTACGCCTTCTGTAAAACTACCTTGTATAAAATGCTGATTGATACGCGCGGTGCTCAAGTAAATGAAACATTGAACTCTGAAGTTGTCGTTCTCCCGTATTCGAGTCAATTTTGAAACCGATTCAAAAAAACTAAGCGTTTCTTTAAATTTTTTGTGATTGCGTAAATCAAAATGTGCATTCAAGAGTTGATGAATCCCTTTGATATAATGCCCGGTTTCAACCCGAATCATTTCCGGATTGTTTCGAAATAAATCCACCCACTTTTGAGAGTAGCGATAGTATTGTAGAAAATCCTGGCGGATAAAAGCATACCAGGTAATACTTTGAAAATAATACAGCTGCTCATAGAATCCATCTAGCGTATGAACATCGGCAGGTAAACTCTCTTTCAAAAAAGCACGAATGTCTTTTTCGTCCGCCTCATTACGCGCATGCCCATGTTCCACATACCAGGCAAAAAGCTTTAATGAAAGATTTGATAAACGCCCTACTCTGTCAATATGCAGATTTACTTCATTGACCTCCTCTGCTAACGTGTGGGCGCGATGCTGTATGTTTCGCGTAATATGTAAACTCTCAATTCGTTTTTCCAATGCCAAGAGCTGTGGCAGGATGTTGTTTTTTCGGTTGGTTCTTGCCATTTCTTTGGCCCGATCAATCAAACGAAGGCTTTGTAAGAACAACCCCTTTTTATAAAGAATATGCGCATTGTCATAAAATTCACTCAACTGTAAATCGATACTATCGGTGCTTTTCAATAAGCGTAAACTGGATAGGATTTCTTTATAGAGATGATTTTTTAAGTTAGAAAGTTGCGGTTTTGTAAACCCGGATAATTTTTTCAGCAATGCCTTGTCATCGTATTCAGTAAGCTTATCGATCGCATCAAATAAACGCACCACTTTGAGATCCGCTTTGCCAGAACTGCGTTTGATATAGAGCTTAAAATGGCGTTTTTCTGCCTTTTCAAGCGACTTGATCAATTGAAATAATATGTCAGTTCCGCGGTTGGACATCATAAGTTGGTTGAGCCAAAATCCTTGTGGGACAAGGGTTTTGAACGATTCACCCCCCGTTAGCCATGCGATAAAACCCGATTAGTTGATTTGACAAGCCTTAGCTCCAGGGCTAGTTTTGTATCTGTTCTTAACAATCGATTTATCGCTTTCGCTCCGGCGCAAGATTTTCATATGGCAAGCAATCGTTAGAGGTCAGTCCGTTTCTACGGAAGGGCCTTTTTTGTTTCACAAAGTTACTAAATGATCTCTCCGCGGCTTGCCCTACCTTCACGATAAATTTTTTTACATGGCCGTCCGCATTCTTATTACCGGTGGCACTTTCGATAAAGAGTACAACGAGCTCACCGGACAACTATTTTTCAAGGACACCCATATGCATGACCTGCTGGAGATGGGTCGCAGCAAAGTCCCCGTTGAAATACGCACCCTGATGATGATCGATAGCCTTGAAATGACCGACGAGGATCGCGAGTTGATTGTTCATCAATGTAATAGTTGTGAGGAAGAACAAATAGTTATTACACACGGCACCGATACCATGGCTGAAACAGCCCGCTTACTAGCAGAGAAAGTTAAAGGAAAAACGATTGTGCTAACTGGCGCTATGATTCCAATTAAATTCGGTAGCTCGGATGGTTTATTCAATTTAGGGAGTGCACTTGCCTTTGCACAAACACTTCCCGCTGGAACCTATGTTGCGATGAACGGGAGATGGTTTTACGGCAATAATGTTCGTAAGAATAAACAAACCGGACTTTTCGAGGAGATCAAATAATCTCTATTGGTAAATCTTTGACTTGAGAACCGTGCGTTCCGCCTCGGGAATATTGGAAAAAAGTGAAAGCGCTGTTCCATTGGATGTAGATTCAATTTCAAGGGTGCTTACAGATACAATATAATTGCGCCAGGCAGTTTGATTACCCGTAGTATATAATCGGTTATCATTCGGCATGCTCACACAAAGCACCGTTGCGTTGCGATCTATCCGATTGATATCACTGTTTCCTTTTGGAATCACTACCACCACTTTCCAAACTTTAGAAGGCACACGAACTTTGCCATTATCAATTACAGAAAATTGTCCATTACTTCCTACTCCACCTGCATTACCATAATTACCCATGTAAATCCAGGCTTCATTGGAGGTGCCCACCATGTTAGCACGAATATGATTCTCAAGACCAGCCCAAGGACCCTGATTGAGCGTAGGGGCTTGCGGAATCATATTGGTCATATAGAAAGTAGAAGAGTTGGCCGCAATAGTAGAAGTGCGATCAGCAGAAGGACAATTATGACCACGATCAAAACCTGATCCTGAATAACTGGTACTCACAACTCTGTACCACGCGCTAGGTAAGGTATTGTCCGAACGAAAATCATCCTGGCGAGGAGCAGAACCCATGTCCTCACTTTGCAAATGCCAAGCTACCCAATTAGGAGTTCCCATCGCACTGTTGTAACTGATTTTATAATACCCGTAGTCCTTTAAGTAATTAGTAGTGTATGTTGCGTTGGTTTGCGCGTTGGTGGGATTTCCCGGAAGAATATGATCGTTGTCGGTTAACGTTGGGACCGGCGGATTGGTATTGCCATTATCCGGAAGATCTTTTTTACAAGCCGTCAAAAAAACAAGAGAAAAAAACAGAGAAAGCAGGAGGTTTTTCCGCATTTTGAGGGGGTTGGGAGCTCAAAAATACGGGAAAAGAACGTTTGGGATTATGTGATTAACCCTTTGATCTATTGGAAACCTTTTTATTTACTACTCCCTTAGAACTATATGTTTCCACTTTCTCATCAACCAGAGATAATTCTCTCTCAATCGCTTGTTGCACTAATTGGTTCAACGATATATTTTTTTGAAGAGCAACAAGCGCTGCTCGCTGATGAATATCGGGTTTGATTCGAATATTAAATGACCCCATCAGACTTTTTTGAACAGGATTACCGTTTTTTTTACAAAACGAAATATAGTCTTCTACTGCCTTTTGAAATTCTTGCCTTAGTTCTTTCACAGTAGCCCCCTCAAATGAAACCAAATCTTGTACCCCTTCTACCTTTCCATAAAAAACATCATCAGCAGCACTAAAATTCACTGATCCGTAAAATCCTTTATATGATAGTAAGTTGTTGTTCATAATAATTTCTGGTTAAGAAGAGAATCTAAAATTTGCTTTACTTGATATTTCTTTAAAATATTACCCGGATGAGGTCGATGTAGCTTTATGATGTGGTTTAGTTTGTTATTATAGAAAGTAACCCTTGAGCCTCCAGTCTGACCACCTTGCTCCTCAACATATCCCAGCCCATTTAATAGTGTTCTAAGTTCTTTAAAACTAAAGTCTGAGGGTTTTCTTCTTATTCGATTTTTTAGCTTGTCATGAATCGACATTTTGCAACTGTAATTTAGTTGCAATTTAAATGCCCACAAACTTTAATCCCAGTGAAAATCAACCGAGACGCGGGATTTATTAAGGAAAGTTGATGTTGCTTTGGACTTGCCAAGTTGATTTTTGAAACCTATATTTGCAATCCGCTCTGAAAATGAGACTGGATGGTGCGGTAGCTCAGT
>CAIRNW010000163.1 GCA_903879995.1 uncultured Bacteroidota bacterium | reverse complement strand
ATATGATCCTTGTGCGGATGTGTAAACACAACAGCATCCAATTTTTTAACCTGATGTCGTAACATTTGATAGCGAAAATCCGGACCCGTATCAACTACAAGTCGGGTGGTAGCGGACTCGACCATAATACTGGAACGAAGTCGTTTGTCCTTGGTATCGGTGGAATGACAAACCGCACAATCACAACCAATCATGGGAACACCTCCGCTGGTTCCGGTACCTAAAAACGTAATCCGTAACGGAGGGCATTTCATGAAGTATAATTATTCAGGCTTCTCCGCACTTTCAACACGAGAAAGTACCTCTTGGTGTAAGCGGGCAGATTCCTCAGATAAATGCCCCGGATCAATTTGAAGTTGCGGGATTAAATCAATCAAGGTATTAATACGTCCTTCGGTGGCTAGAAACTTATTCAGGACAACTACTTTTTTTGATTCGAGAATACAGTAACCACTTTGAAAAGTACCTCGCTCATAGCGCAGCACATATCCGGCCTGCTCAGGGATGGCCTCCAGCTTATCGAGTGTTGTTTGGGTGTATTTCATAGTTGAACTGCGAATGTACCATTCAAATTCCTACTTGCAAACTGCTAACGGGATTGTAATGTTATAACCGGGACAATCATTTCCTCCAAACTGATTCCCCCGTGTTGAAAAGTATTTCGGTAATAATTGGCGTAGTGATTGTAATTATTGGGGTAACACAAAAACAAATCTCCTTTGGCAAATATGTATGAGGAATTGATTGCAGGAGAAGGCAGACCCGCTTGCCTGGGCTCCCGGAATGCCAGCACATCACGGGGTTCATATTGCAAATTGCGACCATGTTTATAACGAAGGTTGGTAGTAGTTTGCTTATCGCCAACTACACGCGCGGGCGTTTTAACACGCACACTCCCATGATCGGTAGCAATAACCAAAGTGAGTGGTTTATCCGCTACCCGGCGAAGCGCCTGATGCAAAGGAGAATGTTCAAACCAGGAACGGGTAACGCTTCGGTAACTTTTTTCATCGCCTGCCAATTCTTTGAGCACTTCCATCTCGGTGCGTGCATGACTGAGCATATCCACAAAATTGTAAACAATCACATTGAGGTCATTGCCCATGAGATTATGAATCTGCTGTTGAAGCTCCTGGCCGGATTGATTGTTAACCACTTTGGTATAGGAAAAACGAAGGTCTCCCAACCCTGCCTCCTTTAACTGCGCACGAAGTAATTCGTCCTCATGCAGGTTTTTACCACCCTCCACTTCATCATTCTTCCAGCAATGCGGAAACTTTTTTTCAATTTCAGCCGGTAGTAATCCTGCAAAAAGAGAATTCCTGGCATACTGTGTAGCCGTTGGTAAAATGCTATAAAAGCTATCCTCTTCGGTTAATCGAAAACTGGCAGACAGTACGGGCTCAATAGCTTTCCACTGATCAAATCGAAGGTTATCGATCAATACAAAAAAAACGGGTGTCCCCTTTTTTAGCAAGGGAAATACTTTGCGCTTGAGCAAGGTATGACTCATGGTTGGCGTAGTATCCGATGCTACTTGGATCCAACTTGCGTAATGACGAGAAATAAATTTGAAAAACTCTGTATTGGCTTCTGT
>CAIRNW010000162.1 GCA_903879995.1 uncultured Bacteroidota bacterium | reverse complement strand
TGCCGGATTAATTGGGGGAGGCCGAAACTTACAACCCGGAGAAATTTCACTGGCACACCATGGCGTATTATTTCTGGACGAACTCCCTGAATTCAAACGAAACGCTTTGGAGGCACTTCGTCAACCATTGGAAGAAAGATGTATTGTGCTGGCAAGGGCAGGCCAGACTTGCAAGTATCCATGCTCGTTTTTATTAGTAGCAGCTATGAACCCCTGCCCCTGTGGCTATCATGGACATCCTACTATTAATTGTACCTGCTCTCCAGGTATGATTCAGCGTTACAAACATCGAATCTCGGGGCCGCTTTTAGACCGAATTGATTTACATGTTGAAGTAAAACCACTCCCAGCAAACCACTTAATTCAATCCGATCAAGCAGATGATACAGCCATCACAGCCGCTGTACAGCGGATCAACAAAGCAAGGGAGTTGCAAGCAGTGCGGTGGAAAAGTAGTCCGAATTACTACTGTAATGCGCAAGTCTCGGGACAACTGATTAGAAATACATCTAAAATTGAAAAGGAAGGGCTCAATATCCTGGAAAAATCAGCCAATAAGTTTGGCTACTCTGCCCGTGTAATTGACAGACTGATCAAGGTGGCAAGAACCATTGCAGACCTGGATGAACAAGCCGCAATTTTACCAGGACATTTTGCAGAAGCCATCCAGTTCAGAAATATTATTTAATTGCTTTTATTTCAGTAAAGCCTTCTCATTAAATTCAACGACTTTTGCAAAAAGAGAGTCGCAGGTATGAATATTTTATTTCGGTATGTAAGACCCCATCGCTGGTTAGTTAGTTTAGTCTTGATCTTATCGGCAATTAATATTGGTTTTTCATTAGTAGACCCCATCATTTTTGGAAAGCTAGTCAACCTCGCAAACCACTTTGCACAGCACCGGGATCAATACACCCATCAAAAATTCTTTTTCTCATTTACAGCAAACCCTCATTATGGGGTATTGGCTTTGTTATTGGCCTCAGTTTCTGTGGCCATGGTAAGCCGTATTGCAAAAGCATTTCAAGATTATACACTGAATCTGATTACTCAAAAGTTTGGAGCAGCGGTATTCACCGAAGGACTACAACATGCAATGAAGCTCCCTTTTCGCGAGTTTGAAGATGCCCGCAGTGGCGAAACCTTGAGTATTTTACAAAAAGTACGTGTTGACACGGAGCGCTTGGTTTCCTCTTTTATCAATGTATTATTTCCGGTTATCATCGGGATTGTTTTTGTTGCAGTATATGCCACAGCCATTGACTGGCGGTTGCCAATTTTCTACTTCGGAGGTATCTTTTTACTAGTTTACTTTTCAAATAAATTCAGTCAAAAAGTCAAAGTGATTCAGAAAAAGATTGTAGCACAAACAACTGCGTTGGCCGGTGCTACAACAGAATCGCTCCGCAATATTGAGTTAGTGAAAAGCTTAGGATTGACTGAGCAAGAGGTAGCAAGACTTAATCGAAATACTTTCAAAATATTAGGGCTGGAACTTACTAAGGTCAAAAAAATAAGAAGCATCAGTTTTCTACAAGGAACTTTTGTGAACACCTTACGACAAATCATACTTTTTATGTTACTATTCCTGGTATTCAAAGACGAAATGAATGCAGGGGAATTGGTGACGATGCAAATATTTTCATTTTTTGTATTTGGTCCCTTACAAGAGATTGGCAATATCATTCTCACCTACAGAGAAGCGCAGACATCACTAGAGAACTTTAATCAGCTAATGGAAAAGGCGCCTGAGGCCGTCCCCACTAATCCCACCCCGCTTGGTGCAATTGAAACCTTAGCCTTTGAAGCGGTAGGATTTCAACATCCCACTGCACTTCAAAAAGCACTGAATGGAATTAGTTTTAAGGTGAAAGCAGGAGAAACAATTGCCTTTGTCGGTCCTTCGGGTTCAGGCAAAACAACCATGATGAAATTACTGGTAGGACTATATCGACCTGATAGCGGTCAGATTCTATACAATGGTATCGACGAGAACAGTATTCATTTTGAGGACTTACGAAATCAAATTGGGTTTGTTACACAGGATACACAACTGTTCTCTGGCACCATTCGAGAAAATCTCTTTTTTGTAAATCCGCAGGCCACTGAATCCATGCTATTAGAAGTTTTACATAAAGCATCTTGCCAGAATTTATTACAACGCGCCGAAAATGGCTTAGACACGATGATTGGCGAGGGTGGTTTAAAATTATCAGGTGGAGAAAAACAACGCCTGTCGATAGCAAGAGCACTGCTTCGGAAGCCAAAACTATTACTATTCGATGAGGCTACTTCCGCATTAGATTCATTAACAGAGGAAGAAATCACGACTACCATACGAGAAGTGTCAAAAGCAGGCACACAAATCACTATTCTAATTGCCCATCGACTCTCCACAATCATGCATGCCGATCGCATTTACGTTTTAGAGAAAGGTGAAATTGTCGAAACAGGAGGGCATGAAGAACTTCTATCGCAAAAAGGTCTTTACTATGCCATGTGGCGCCAGCAGATCGGAGAACGAAAACTGCCGATTCCCTTAGCCTAATTTTTTTGCTTCCATCCAAATGGAACTAAGAGTCGTAATGAAATATTACGCCCTCTGTTAAATACACCCGTTTGTCCATTCACTGGATTAGCTGCCGTATACTTCAAACGGCTGGTATGTGATTGCCAGGCTATATCCCCAATGTTGGTTACAGCTAAATGGATCGAGGCCAAGGTATTTTTTTTCCGATCTACCCAATTAGCTCCAGCGCCAACATCTACTAACAGATAACCGGGTGTGGCAGTTTCAGTTTGGTACCCGCTAAAAAACCGGTCTTGCGTGAAAACTGTTTGTGCATTTAATCGAAGGTATAGTTGTCTGAATGCACCCAACCCCTTTTCAAAATCACCCCTGACTTCCGCATTCCAACGGGGAGCGGGAATCAATGGCAAATGCTCACTGCCAGGTGTGTTTACGTCAATGGGCTTAGAAAAACGACCTCTTACCAGCGAAAAAGTATTTTCGATATGAAGCCAGTGAATGGGATGCGGGTGTATATCCAGTGTAAATTCCAGCCCGGTCAAACTTGCATTCTGTTGCTCAAATACAAAGGCCGTCAATTCCTCCCCGCCCACTTGTATCAATGAATCACCGCCAGCCTGTGCACTGAGTTTTCGATAAAAAATAAAATCGTTGATATGATTATAAAACACACTACCAGAGAGCCCAAAATGTTCGTACTCCAAATCCAAACCAGCATCCGCTTGCCAGCTTGTTTCTGATTGAAGATCCAAACGCCCGTATTCATATCGATTTGTACCCTCATGCGTTCCATTACTGGCCAACTCGGGTAATGAGGGTGCGCGAAAACCTCTAGCTACATTTACTTTCAGGACTACATCATTGGAAGGTTCATAACTAAACCCAATACTACCAGACCAATTTGAAAAACTTTTTTTGAAATCAGGAAACTTCAGTTGACCACCTTCCTCATAGGATTCACCACGAATAGACCTGTTATCCAGTCGCAGCCCTCCACTCCAGGTTACTGACTTCATAAAACGTTGTGTGTATACAAATATGCCGGCATCCATGAGTTGATATGCCGGTATCAATACTTCATCTGCTTTATTTTGATTGGTCTGACGCATTCCGTTAAACCCCATCGTTGTATGCCATTCGTTAAATTCAGGAAGTTGCCATTGAAAATTATAATTCAATGTTTTTAAATCAAAAAACAACTCTTCTTCATCAGGGGCTTCTGCCTCCCCATACTCCCTTCTCTTATTCTGTTGCAAGCCCAATGAAAATTTGAGTCGACTTTGTCCAACTTGAAGGGAATTATCTGAAACTAGTTTTGTGTGCTGCACCCGTTGGTTGGGTACCAGTACGGTGCGGCCCGCAAGATCTTGGCTAGTTGCAATACGTTCAAGTGGCGTGCCTCCAAAAAGAATAAACTGCCCCGTATTATTATCTCGCTCACCCTCTACTACGCCCAAACGCTGATCAAAACTTGAAAAATGTATTTGTGAATACCCCCATTTTTTATTGAACCCAACCTGTCCGCCCCAATTATTTTCATGAAAACGGGAATTCAGGACACGGCCGTCCATTTTATTTTTATAATCGCCCGAGGACTTGATACTTCCATAGCCACTCCAGTTAAAACCATTTTTATTTCCAGCCAATCGAAGATGAGAGGAGATCAATCCGCCATTGGTTTGGTAGTTAGACAAGAAACGTCCCTTGATGGACCCTTCCTCAACTGGAGGAGCTGTCTGAAAATGAATAACACCCGCTAAGGCATCACTACCATATAAAAGTGATGCGGGTCCTTTCACTACTTCAATTTTTTGAATACTGAGTTCATCAATTTCCAACCCATGCTCATCCCCCCATTGCTGACCTTCTTGTCGAATTCCATCATTCACTACCACTACCCGATTACTACCCAAACCTCTAATCAAGGGTTTGGAGATGGCAGGACCCGTGGTAATTTGAGCAACACCTGGTAATTGACTAAGTGCATCCACGATGTTGGAAGAAGCCGTTCGTATTAAATCAGCCTGACGAAAAATAGTAATGGGCACTGGCGTCTTTCGTATACTCGTAGGCGCAGTAGTACCTGTAATCACAACACCTTGGTTTTCTAAAAACACGGGAACCATTAAAAAATTCTTCTCTAGTGAATGGGTCATTTCCAAATGAATTACCTGTGTGGCAAAACCGGTATATGTCAATTCGATCACATGATGACCAGCACCTACTCCGCTCATCATAAAGAAACCTCTTTGATCGGTCAGCACACTCCGACGCAAATCAGCAAACGTTAACGTGGCTCCAGCCAATGGTTCCTTGGTTACTGCATGCAATACCGTACCACTCAACTGAATGGAAGACCGGGCCTGACCAAGGGCATCAGCATAGGTCAAGAGTATTGAATTAATAAAAACGAAGAATGGGATTAAAAAGCTACGCATCATAATAAATTTTGTAACAACGTTGCAAATATAAAATGCAACAATGTTACAAAAAAAATTATTTTATATTCGGATATGCGATTTCAATCCCTATTCTACAGGACTCAACCCCTTCCTCTTTTCCTGTTGTGTCTGAGTTTGATACTGGTGGGGTGTAAAAAAGACAAGGGCCCTGATCCTTGTGCGGGTACTTCCTACGATATTCAAATCGTAAAAACCGCGGCCATTGGCGGCACCAATAACGGAAGTATCACGGTTCTGTATCCTCGTGGAGACACGTTGAAATACGCTGTAAATAATGGAACTCCCCAACAAAGCCCTTACTTGACAGGGCTGGCCGCGGGAAATAATATTGTGAAAGTGATCAACCAAAAAGGTTGTTCAGATACTCTTCATGTATCAATTCCTGCATATGGTCCCAAGTATGCTGCTGTTCGCCAGTTGATGATGGGATACTGTGGACCCTGTCATTTAAATGGAGGATCAAGCGGCGGAAAAAATTTGGATACAGATTCCAGTATCGTAGCCAGCTGGGATCGGATTCGATTGCGTTGCGTCAATGGTTTGCCCACCTTTATGCCTCAAAACGGACAACTGACAACGCTAGACAAACAAAAGATTACAGATTGGGTGAATGCCGGACATCGGCTCACGGATTAAGTAACAGACTAGCGAACCTTCATCATAGCTCGAACCTGCTGTGTAATCCCGTTCTGGAAACGTGCATAATACAAACCAGCAGGCAAGCCTTCACTGTCAAAGTCAATACGATAGGTTCCGGATGTATATTCCTGATTGGTCAATACAGTGATCAAGCGACCTAAAGTATCAAAAATTTGAAGCAACGTGTGACCCCCTGCTGTAGTAAACTGTACTGTAGTACGACTCGTGAATGGATTCGGGAAGTTGGTCACCAACAGGTCCGTATTAGTAACGGGCGGAGGAGGTGGCGTAACACCATTACAAGCTCCCGGTTTTAATAACGGAAGAACCTGAAGCTGTGTATTGATATCCGGAGGAAATAAAGATTGAACAACTGATTTATCCAAACAAAACCACTTCTCCAAGATAGTAGCATAAATACTTCTGAAATCATATTGCATGGGAACGTTATCGTTCACCAACGCATTAGCGGGAATAGTTGGATTTACACCCAGCATGCCCGCCTCTACATACTTACCAAATAAAAAGAGAGGCGCTGCAGCTCCATGATCAGTTCCTGTACTAGAATTGGATTTGATACGACGACCAAACTCACTAAATGTCATACCCAACACACGATCCTCAACACCTAAAAACTTGATATCATCCTGGAATGCTTTGATAGCAGCAGATACGCGGCCCAACAAAGTAGCATGCGACCCCGTTACTTTATCTGCATTTACTTGTACGGAGTGTGTATCGAAACCACCAAAGCTAACCATGTACACGCGAGTCTTTAATCCACCCTTGATTAATCGGGCAACAATCTTTAGCTGATCAGCCAGTGAGTTGCCAGTAGGATATGGAGACTGAACCGTTACAGCATTGGCAGCTGCGCGAATCACCGTAGCATAACCTTGTGTTTGTTTATTGATATTACGAACATAGGTCAACTCCTTACCCGCACGAGTATTAGGTGCATAATCGTTGGTACCAGAAATTAAGTTGTAGAACGAAGTAGGATTCGTAATACTCATACCCATATTACGAGTCGGGCCTTGCAAAGTCAACGACGTTAATCCGCCAATTTGAATAGCAAGCGGATCGGGCATGTCGCTATTGGGATAACCAACAGGATAATTGGGATATTCGTAATCTAAATAACGACCCGCCCATCCACTAAAAACTTCTTGTCGGCTATTGGATGCACTCATCCAAATATCAGTTGCTCTAAAATGGGAGAAGTTTGGTTGAGGATATCCAACCGCCTGCACCACGTTGGCCTTGCCCTCAGAGAAAAGACTTTGCAACCCTGTCATCGCAGGATGAAGACCTGTTCCCGTTACTCCAGCTATGGGGAGCACGGCATTTTCAGGTATTGCAATATTGGTACGAGCATTATAATATTTA
>CAIRNW010000161.1 GCA_903879995.1 uncultured Bacteroidota bacterium | reverse complement strand
TGCTTTTAGTAAAGCCAGCATTTTTTTACGGGTGTTACTCCCCTGGTTGTTATTGCGTGCTAATTCAATAAAGCGTGCTACATTCCAGCTAACTACCCGGATGGTGTTGGTTTGCTTCTTTGTGGTAAAAGCAACAGGAGCATTAAATCCTATAAAAACAGTAATACTCTTGTAGCCCAGCACCAATGCAATCAATGAAATAAATAGAAGCTTAAACTTCAACAAGACCAGCCAACCAAAAAAGAATCCGATCACCAGAAGTAACAAAATGGGAAAACTAAGCCCCATCATCGAGACCCACCACCATTGTTGTGGATGTAAAAGTGGAATTAAGCAAGACAGTAGAAATAATAAAACTACCAGCCAGTTGATATAGATGAAAAAACGCTTTGTGAAAAGTCGAAGCCGGCTTGCCATTCCTGCAATATAAGAAATGGATTTCTTTACTTTTTCAGGAGGCTATCCGCCTTGGATAAGCTGCCTAAAATGGCCTTTTTTACGTTCAATACCTTATCCAGTTCAGACTGCAGATACACCATTCGCAACTCCAGGTTATTCTTTGCAGAGTCCAGATTGAATTCAACCATCCATTTATCCATCGCAAAATCAGCATAATTAAGATCACTGACTAATGTCTCTAATTGCTGTTTATACGATGCTGCAGCCTTGGCTTGTTGAGCGGGCAGTGTACTGATAGAATCCAGCATTTGCTGCGCCTGCTTTTGTGCCCCTCGGATCTTGCCCATTTTTGGCATCACCTGGTCGTGAATATCCATGACCTGGGTATATAAACTATCCGCTGGTGTTTGGGGTACATCCGTTTTTCCATGACCACCATGACCCTCGTGTTGGTTTTCAGAAGTTGACAGACATCCCAACAACACTGCAGAAAAGGTCAAGAAAACAAGCAATTTTGATTTCATAAAATAGTATTGAAGTGGCAAAGTTAGGGACGTTATCAGCAACAGAAACGGTAACTTCGCCAAGCATGCTTTCCCTATGAAACAACTTGAACATTATATCCAGGGACAATGGGTCCGTGGTGCTGAAACCGGACAGATATTGACTGATGCGGTAACCGGCGATCCTATTGCTTCAACCAGTACAAAAGGCATCGATTTTAAATCGATGATTGAATATGCCCGCAATACGGGTAATCCAGCGTTACGTTCCCTCACTTTTCATGAGCGGGGACTTCGCCTCAAGGCCCTGGCACTTCATTTGCAAAAGAAATTGCCTGCTTTTTATGCATTGAGTTACAGAACCGGTGCCACCAAAGCAGATAGCTGGGTGGATCTCGAAGGAGGAATCGGGAATTTATTTGCCAATGCCTCGCTGCGCAGACGTTTTCCCAATGAGTCTTTTTGTATTGACGGAGAATCACACAATCTCAGCAAGCAAAATACTTTTATGGGAACACACTTGCTGGTACCCAAAGAAGGAGTAGCTATTCATATTAATGCATTCAATTTTCCAGTTTGGGGAATGCTTGAAAAAATTGCAGTGAACTTATTAGCGGGAGTGCCTGCCATTGTAAAACCAGCCACCGTAACATCCTATTTAACAGAAGCCGTATTCCGTGAGATTATTGCCAGCGAGCTTTTTCCGGAAGGTTCCTTGCAATTAATTTGTGGAAGCGCAGGTAATTTACTGGATTGGACAGACAGCCAGGATATTGTAACCTTCACCGGAAGTGCACACACGGGAGCTTTACTCAAAAAAACGCCAGCGATCTTAGCAAACAATGTGCCCTTTACCATGGAGGCTGATAGTCTCAACTGTATTGTACTAGGTCAATCTGTTCAGCCCGGAGATCCAGAGTGGGACTTATTTGTAAAGGAAGTACGAAAAGAGATGACCCTCAAAGCGGGTCAGCGTTGTACCGGAGTACGAAGAATTTTTGTTCCTGAGCAATACCTCGAAGCCATGGCAGATGCCTTACAAAAAGCACTGGCACAAACTATCATTGGTTCTCCCCTTCATGAAAAAGTAAGAATGGGAAGCTTGGCAGGACAAACACAACGCGAGGAAGTATTAGGTCAGGTAAAAAAATTATTAGCTAGTTCTCAATTGATCTATGGATCGCTGGATAGTGTAGAGGTCGTTGATGCAGATTGGAAAAAAGGTGCTTTTATTTCTCCCCTATTATTATTAAACACACAGCCTTTTTCACAAACAGCTGTCCATGAAATTGAAGCCTTTGGCCCTGTTAGTACGCTAATGCCCTATACAGGAATTGATGAGGCGATCACACTAAGCAAAATGGGCAAGGGCAGTTTGGTAACCACAATTGTAACCAATCAGGAATCGGAGGCAAAAAAATATGTGCTAGGAACAGCCTCACATCATGGACGTATTCTTATTTTAAATAGAGATTGTGCCAAAGAAAGTACCGGTCATGGTTCTCCCCTGCCCTTATTGGTGCACGGAGGTCCTGGCAGAGCAGGAGGCGGAGAAGAGATGGGAGGAATCCGAGGAGTAAAACATTATTTACAACGAACGGCCATACAAGGTTCCCCAACCATGATTACGGCCATCACCAACGTATATCAGCCACACGCACAAGGAAAAGATCCAGGTAAACACCCCTTTAAAAAATACTTTGAGGAATTACAGATTGGTGACCAGCTGCTCACTGAATCCAGAACTATCACTGCAGAAGATATTGATCGTTTCGCAGATTTAAGCGGCGATCATTTCTATGCGCACATGCGTGAAACAGATTTTTCGGGAACCATGTTTGAAAAACAAGTAGCCCATGGTTACCTGATCATGAGTCTGGCCGCCGGACTATTTGTAGACAGCTATCAAAAAAATCCAGTGTTGTTAAATTATGGTATTGACGAACTACGCTTTACCAAACCCGTTTACCCAGGTAGTGAAATAAAAATTCGTTTTACCTGTAAAGAGAAATTACTACAGGATAAGCGTATTGTAGAAAATCCAGCCGATGCTAAGCGAGGTGATGAAATTGACAAAGGAATTGTAAAGTGGCTGGTAGAAATTTTGGACGAAACCAACGAGATTACAGGAATTGCAACTATTCTAACTATGGTTGCTAAAAAAGAACAAACCGCCTAAATCGATTTTATGGAAAAGGCCTATGTAAAATCAGCTACCCAACATGGACTTTGCAGTATTGAATTTTTTCACCCACAAAGCAACTCCTTGCCAGGTGCACTATTGCAAGAATTAGCAGCAGCCATTCGGACCGCAGGAAAAAATGCTGACTGTCGGTTAATTCTTTTACGCAGCCAGGGACAAAAGGCTTTTTGCGCCGGCGCTTCCTTTGATGAATTATCTCAATTGAAAAACGAACAGGAAGGGTTGCAATTTTTCAGTGGATTTGCTGAAGTGATCAATGCCATGCGTACTTGTGGTAAAATTATTGTAGGCCGCATTCACGGAAAATGTGTGGGCGGTGGTGTAGGACTGGCCGCAGCAGTAGACTACGCCCTTGCCACCGAAGAGGCGGCTGTAAAGTTGAGCGAATTGGCCGTTGGTATTGGACCTTTTGTAGTAGGACCCGCAGTAGAAAGAAAAATAGGACTTTCTGCTTTTTCACAATTAGCAGTAGATGCAACAGGGTGGCGTAGCGCCAACTGGGCCCATGAGCGAGGACTGTTTGCAGAATTATATGCAGATACAATTGGACTAGACGAAGGGATCAACCGCTTGGTAACCCAGTTATTAAATAGCAGTGAACAAGCCCTACGTGCCCTAAAAACGGTTTTCTGGAGTGGTACAGATCATTGGGATAGGCTTTTAGTGGAGCGAGCGGCCATTAGCGGAAAATTAATATTGAGTGAGGCCAGCCGAAAAGCTATTGAATCATTCAAAAAGCGATGAGCCAACTCTTGCAATTTGACCCGCATACGTTCACGGGCTTTTGTGATATTCTGACAAAAAAAGATAAGGACCTGCGGCAGATAATCCGTACACATGGTTATCCAACACCGTGGATTCGTCCTAATACTTTTCAAACGCTTGTACTAACTATTTTGGAGCAACAGGTTTCACTAGCGGCAGCCTACGCAGCTTTCAATCGACTCAAGAATAAGATTGGATTAGTAACGCCTGCAAAAATTTTGGCACTGACAGACCAGGAACTAAGAGACTGTTATTTCACTAGACAAAAAATTATCTACGCGCGTGGACTGGCTGAAGCTGTGCAGTCCAAAAAAATTCGTTTAAAAAAAATGGAAGAGCTCCCCGATGAGATAGTGCGAGAGCAGCTCATTCAATTGAAAGGTATTGGCAACTGGACTATTGATGTATACCTCATGCATGCACTGAGACGCACCGATTTATTTCCACTAGGAGATATTGCATTGGTCAACAGTCTGAAACATATAAAAAAATTAAGCCCCGATATTTCCAAGGAAAAAATGTTGGCTATAGCAGAACCCTGGCGTCCCTACCGCACAATTGCGGCCATGATTCTATGGCACGATTATTTAAAAAGAAGAGGAACTAAAATTCAAGACTAGATATTCAATCCTCCGCAGGCGCTTATGGTTTGTCCTGTTACATAAGAGGAAAGATCACTTGCCAAGAATAATGTAACATTAGCAATATCACGCGCAGAAGCAAAGCGGCCCAGCGGAATTCCAGCTTTATATTTATCGCCAGCTTCCCCCTCTTTTAGGTAACTGGTCATGTCAGTCTCTACAAAACCGGGAGCGATAGCATTACAACGA
>CAIRNW010000160.1 GCA_903879995.1 uncultured Bacteroidota bacterium | reverse complement strand
TGGATTTCTAACGCATTATGGGTATGATAACCAGGGTAACCTCAATGAAATAAAAAATGCAGAAAATGGGGTTCTTCGGACTCAGTATGATGCCGTTGGGAACCCTGTAATAATTATCAATGAAAATGATCAGGTTAGCCAATTTCAATATGACTTATTAAATCGAAGAATAAAAATGATTGACCCAATGGGATTGACTATGGAATTCACGTACGATCCCGAGGGAAATATACTTTCATTCACAGATCGGAAAGGACAGGTCAGCACCTATACCTATGACGGATTGAACAGAAAAATCACCCAAACTAATCCAGCTGGGGAAATAATCATTTGGAATTATGATGAGGTGGGAAATGTCCTTTCGAAAAGAGATCCAAATGGAAATACCATGGTATTTGCTTATGATGAAATGAAACGTTTAGTTCTAAGTAAAACAGCATTAAATGATCAGACGAACTATACATATGATGGGGTCGGTAATTTAATTGCAGTCATTTATCCTAGCGGGAATGTGGTCAAAAAAAAATTTGATAAATTGAATAGGTTGGTTGAGATTGAAGATTCTGAGGGGGTGTTTGAAAAATTCAATTATGATCCTAATTCCAATCTGATTTCTAAAATAGATGGGAACGGAGTTAAAATAAGTTACTATTATGATGCTATGAATCGTAAGATAACAGAAACCTATCCAGACGGTTCGGCAATCAATAAAATATATGATAATAATAATAATGTATTGAAGACTATAGATCGTAAGGGTTCAAGTTCACTGTATACTTATGATAAATTAAATCGAAGGGTGCGTACCCTAGATCCACTTGGTGGGATCTCCTTGTTTCAGTATGATGCAATTTCAAATTTGATAGCAATGATCGATCAAAGAGGGAATAAGACCTCCTACACTTACGATGCCCTACAAAGAAAGCAATCGGAAACTTTTGCCAACGGAGAAGAGCGGAGGTGGAACTATGATCCGAACGGTAATGTACTAACCTTAATTGAGCCTAATAAAAGTAGGATACAGTATATTTATGATAATGCAGACCGGGTAGCACTGATTAGCTTCCCTGATAGTCAAAAGGAAATATTTACCTACGATAAAAACGGCAATATGCTGACGGCGGTCAACGCCCACAGCCGGGTGGAGATGCGCTATGATGCCGATAACCGCTTGATTTCGGAATCTATCCATGGGCTCGCAACGTCCTACGCCTATCTAACCAAAGACCGCAAGCGCCGGATTACCTATCCCGGTGGCAGGATCGTGGAGGAAATATACGACAAAAGAAACCGGCTTGCGTCGGTCCGCGATCCCTTACAGGCTAATCCGGATATCCTGGTATATGACTATGACGCCGGGAATCGGGTCGTGCGGAAGACCTATGGCAATAAAACCTATTCTGAGCTGACTTATAACAGCAACTCTATGCCTGTTCAACTCACCCACTACCTCGACCAGATTGTCCGCACCGAATTCGGGTACGATGCAAACGACAACCGCATATACGAGAAAAACCATCTTACACCTGAGGGCTCACAACAATATCAATACGATGCCGCCAACCGGCTTACCCGCTTTCAGTCGGGTACACTTTCAGGTGCGACTATTTCTAATCCCCTTAAAGAGCAGATTTTTGATCTGGATCTGGTCGGCAACCGGAAATCGGTGCGGGAAAATGGTACTCCCCTAACTTACACTGCGAATCAGGTCAACCAATATACGATTTCTGGTACAACGATGCTTTCTTATGATGCAAACGGGAATACGCTTTCGGATGGTTTCCGCAACTATACGTATGACTTCAAGAACCGGATGGTGAGCGCCGGAAACGGGATCCACTATCAATATGACGCTTTAAACCGCAGGACTGCCAAAGTGATTGGACAGGATACTACCTATTTTTTATATTCGGGGCTCAGGGTAGTTGAAGAGCGCAAATCCCTTTCGCAGAACCCCGCCGGGGAATATTTTTACGGAAGTAATCTGGACGAAGTCGTGGCGATGACCCGGGCCAATGGATTATCCTTCTTTCATTCCAATACAATAGGGTCGGTCGTGTACGCCACCAATATGACGGGTGTGATGGTCGAACAATATCGCTACGACCCTTACGGCAAGGTACTGATCCTGGATCCGGATGGTATGCGAAGAGACAGTTCGGCAATCTCTAACCCCTACTTGTTTACCGGTCAGCGACTGGATGCAGAAACAGGTTTGTATCATTATAAATTCCGTCAGTATACTCCTATTTATGGAAGGTTCCTGCAATCGGATCCTTTGGGATTTATTGATGGGCCATCTCTTTATCAATATGCAAAGGATAATCCTGTGAATAATTATGATCCCTTAGGATTACAAAGTTGTTGCGACGAAACTCAAACAAGGCGGATTTTCGATTTTGTGTTTGGTGTTGGATGTGGATGTGCACTGGGGAATATTACCGAGGAGGATAAACAAAAAGCAAGATTTATATTAGATCGACTAAAAACAACGACATGTGGGATGTCTATACCTAGGGCAATTATGGAATTTTTTATGTCATTTGAATTTACGATAGGGAATTTAGTTGGAGAAATAACTGAAGGGTTTATTGGTACATGTTATGATGTATATTTTAGTGAGGATTATTCTCTTTCCTTATCGGCAGTGAAATCTTTAATATTAAGTGAGAAAACTAATCTTACGCATCGCTTGATTAACGGGAATTGGGAAGCAAAGGACGAATCGGATTGTCCGAAATTAAGTACATACAGACAAGGCGACTGTCCCTGTCCAGGATCAGGAAGTAAATAACAAGAGGACTTTCTCAACAAAGGGGGTAATGATAAACTTAAAACCGTCGTTCCATCTTAACTATTCAGGGCACTCAAAAAATAAATTGAAATTCAAAAAAAGCTCATTTCCCGAAATGAAGTTTGGAGAACTGGAACGAAAAATTGAAGGGCTATTACCAAATATGAGCGCTGAGAGCCAGATGCTGTTGGACTTGTTCATGCCGTTTTGCCGGGAGTTGCAGGAAAAAAACGATCCCCTTCGCAAAGAGAACAAAAAATTGCGGAACCAGTGGGAGCAAAACAGCCGTAACTCGTCGAAACCGCCTAGCCAGGACGTGAACCATCCGGTGAAGCGGCGTACGGTGGAGGGTGTTTCGAAGTGCCCGGTAGGGGGCCAGCCAGGGTACAAAAGCCTTAGCTGGCAACTGAAGGACAACCCGGACTATATTGTCCAGTACAAGTTGGGGGACTGCCCGGAGTACGGGCATGACTGGCGGCAGGTGAAGGTTGAGGATGTCGTCCAAAAAAAGGTTGAGGACATATACCGCGGCCGTAGGATGCAGGCGCACGTTGGGATGGAGTTTCTTCCAGGTTTTAGCGGGATCGAGCACCAGGATGTTTACCGCCCATACGATGACTATGCCAAAAAGCGCAACAGTTTGTGCTGTGGCCAAATAGTGCGGAAGCTGGAGTTTACCATTGAGCGCGATGGCCAATGTTCGTGGGCCCTGCCGATGAAGGATCTTCTGCTGGGGATGAACAAAGTCCAGGCCAAGGTGTCTGGATGGTTCCGGGATTTGGAGCCCGCGCAGAAATTCATGTGTATCCGCACCCTCGTCGGCACCGTGATAAAACAAGCCGTTTATCCATTACAAACTCTTGAAAGCGTATTTACCCAAGGTAATTCGGGTTATATGAAGTTAATCTATCCTGAATAGTTACAATCACACAACAATATGCTCCATCAGAAGAATAGTTTCCCACAATACATAATGGCCTTTTTCCTCGTTTTATTTGCTTGCAATGCAATAGCGCAGTCGCAATGTGGGCCCCCAACAGATACTACTATGACTTATGGCGGCGGCGGTGGCGGC
>CAIRNW010000159.1 GCA_903879995.1 uncultured Bacteroidota bacterium | reverse complement strand
TATGCTAATGTGGATGGATTCTCTTACAAAGAATCTTCTATTGCGTTGGCACAGCGTCCTGAAATTGATCGTTGGATTCTTTCTTCTTTGCACACGCTGGTGCAAAAGGTAACGGCTGCTATGGATGATTACGAACCTACGCAGGCGGGCAGATTCATTGAGGATTTTGTGGACGAACAATTAAGTAACTGGTACGTTCGTCTTTGTCGCAGACGTTTTTGGAAAGGCGAATACAGCACCGATAAAATCAGTGCCTATCAAACTCTCTATGAATGTTTAGAAACGATCGTACGTTTAATGGCTCCTATTTCGCCCTTTTTCAGCGATGCGTTATTCTTACAGTTGAATGCGGTAACAGGTCGATACACTGCAGCATCAGTTCATCATGTCAACTATCCGGTTGCAGATAGTTCCTTTATCGATCAGGCGTTGGAAGAGCGCATGCAAATGGCACAGGATGCTTCTTCTCTTGTTTTATCCTTGCGCAAAAAAGTAAATATAAAAGTTAGACAGCCGTTGCAGCGCGTATTGATCCCCGTGCTCGATCCTTCTATGCAAGAGCAGCTTCAGCGTATTGAGGACCTGATCAAAGCCGAGGTGAATGTCAAGTCAATAGAGTATTTGAACGCCGACAACACTTTTATCAAAAAGAAGATCAAACCCAACTTTATTGCCCTTGGAAAAAAATTAGGTCCAAAGATGAAAGCCGTTTCCACGGCATTGACTGGTTTTTCACAGGAGCAAATAGCATTGTTGGAAAAAGAAGGACAAATAAGTTTGCAAGTCGAAGGTGAAACCCTAGTATTGCAACTTGCGGAAACCGAGATCAGCAGTGAAGATATTCCGGGTTGGACTGTAGCGGGGAAGGGTAAATTAACAGTGGCATTAGACATAACGGTTACACCCGAACTTGAGGCAGAGGGCTACGCAAGAGAGTTTGTTAATCGTATCCAGAAAATCAGAAAAGACGCTGGATTTGAATTAACAGATCGGGTGCTTGTTAAGGTTCAAGCCCCTGCTGGTTTAACAAATTCGCTGGCATCTTTTAAAACCTATATTTGCGACGAAATCCTCGCTGATTCGCTGGAATTTTCCAATGAAATGGCGGAGGCAACAACCATAGAAATTAACGAAGAAACCATACAGGTACAGGTAACCAAAAAAGGCTAAGTCATGGCAGTAAAGAAAAAACCGACTCCGAAGAAAAACACAAAGCCCGCAGCTTCTAAAAAGCCCGTTGCTAAAAAAGCACCGGTAAAGGCCGCTAAACCGGCAGCCAAGAAACCTGCTCCTAAAAAAGCAGCACCTGCAAAGGCACCCGTAAAAAAGGCTGCCCCTGCAAAACCTGTTGCTAAAAAACCTGCTCCCAAAAATGCGGCACCTGTAAAGCCCGTCGCTAAAAAAGTTGTGGCTGCAAAACCTGTTGCTAAAAAGCCTGCACCTACCAAGCCTGCTTCAAAGCCTGTAGTTTCAAAGGCGGTTCCAGCAAAACCAGTTGCTGCTAAAGCGGCTCCTGTGAAGCCTGCACCAGCTCCTGCTGCAAAGCCTGCACCCGCTCCACCACCTCCCCCTATGCCAAAGAAGGGAGATCCTCTTTCCTTGGTTTCTATCAAAGCCAAAGTGAAGCCCGTAACTAAAAAAGAACCACCAAAGCCCGCGAAGGTGGTGATACCTAAGACCACTACTAAATCTGCTGTTAAATACGAGCCAGACTTTACTAAATCTATTTTGGATGCTAACCGTGCGGAGGCTGCCCAGACTGGACCTACACAACGTTATTCAGACTCAGATTTGGCAGAATTTAAAGAGATCATCATGCGTAAGCTTGATGCAGCAAAAAAGGAATTGAATTATTTGCAAGGATTAATTACCCGCAAAGATGAGGGTGGTGACATGGATGATGCCCGCTACATGACCATGGAAGATGGCAGCGTCAGTATGGAAAGAGAACAATTAAGCCAAATGGCCAGCCGTCAAATTACCTTTATTGACCACCTTGAAAAGGCCTTGATGCGTATCGAAAACAAAACCTACGGCATTTGCCGGGTAACCGGTAAGTTGATTGATAAGGCTCGTCTTCGTGCTGTGCCCCATGCCACCTTAAGCATTGAGGCTAAGCAGATGATGAATCGCTAATATTTAACACTTACTTAAAATTAAGTAAAGGTTAACCATTAAACCTTTTCCTTATATTTGCTTCTCAGAAAAGCAATATGAGAAAAGTACTTACCCCCATTTTTTCCCTCTTTTTACTAGTAGGATTAATTAATTCTACAAACGCTCAACAATCTGAGGGCGGTGATAATTATTCTAGAATCAAGTTGTTATCTGCTAAGTTGGATTCCAATAAAACTGTTTTGATAGTTAAAGTTGATGCACCCTACAAGGATAGCGTTGAGGCTGTGTTAACCCATAGCATTGGTTGGGTGGTGGAAAAGAAAAAAGTAGTGCTGGCTACGGGTCCCAATACGTTTTCATTTAATACGGCTCAACTTGCCGAGGGGAGTTATCGATTGATTCTGCGCAGATATGAGGGTAATTGGTCTCTCACGCACTCCTTCAAAAAAGATTGATTCTTAGTAAGTTTTTACAACAGTTACCTTTGCGAAAAATACATCGCATGGTACGTTTTTTCCCCTTTTTAGTTTTTCTATTCTCTCTCACAGTCACTACTGTTCGCGCACAGATCGTATCCGGACCCATGCTGGGTATAATTGAATTGCGCGATGCAAAAATTTGGGCAGAATTTTCTCCCAGCGTTTCAAAAGCAGCAATTCGTATTAACAAAAAAGGAGAAACAGCTTCTCGTGTAATTAATTACAAAGGAGAACTGGGAAATGATTTTAATCCCGTCACTTTTACCATTGGTGGATTGGAGCCTAACACCACGTACCAATATGTGCTACTGGCCAATGATAAACCTACTAAGGCTGTTGGGGAGTTCACCACAAAAAAATTATGGCAGTGGAGAGAACCCGCACCTGATTTTAGTTTTTTGACCGGCTCCTGTTCGTACTTCAATGAAACTGCTTACGATAGACCAGGTGCTCCCTACGGCAAAGATTCTTCCATATTTGAATCCATGTCCAAGGAAAAAGCCGCTTTTATGATTTGGCTGGGTGATGCATGGTACACTCGTGAGGTTGATTATTTCAGTGAGTGGGGTCTTTGGTATCGTGCCAGTAAAGATCGTTCCACGCCAATTCTTCAGCCCTTTCTTAAATCTATGACACACGTGGGAATTTGGGACGATCACGATTTTGGTCCAAACAACTCCGGTGCAGCTTTTCATTTGAAAGAAGCAAGTAGAAAGGTTTTTACC
>CAIRNW010000158.1 GCA_903879995.1 uncultured Bacteroidota bacterium | reverse complement strand
GAAGCCGTAGACAATAATTACATTTTATTTTTTGAACACGACCCTAAAGTAGAATGCTGTACGCTACAGCGAACAGAGAAAGGAATCAGACCGAAAGACTTTTTTTCGCTTGATAGTTTACGCTAATCAGCGCAGTTTTACAAAAGAGCTGAGCGGATAACGGAGATTCGCATATCCCATCATGTCCACTTTGACTTTTCCTACCACAATAGGACTTTCAATTCGTACTGGAATATGATTCGCGTCGTCGGTAACCCACACCGTCATTCCTTCCCCTCCTTCAAATATGGTACCCTTTACCAATAACGGACTAAACTTGATAGTTCTAAAAGTGCCGTAGCGTGTTTTTATAGTTTCCTTTCCCAGATACCGGATAAAGAGATTGAAATTCTCGTAATCCAAAAACATGGTAAAGGGAATCTTATCACCTGTCTTATAACGGCTAAAATCAATATTACGCGCGTAGTAAATAGAGCTCATCACATCCTGCACACAAGCGGGTACTGCATACTCGCCTTTAGTGGTGGTAGCAATATTGGTAGCCTTATTAAAATCGTAGAGTTGATATATTTTGTACCCTCCTTCGTCTACATTACGCACAAAACGTAAAGGTTGCATCGTAGTAGTATCAATATAACTTTCATAACGATCCCTGACTCGATATACCCAATCGTAAGAAGGATGTGTTACACCTGTTCCCACCACATGATAGACCGGCTTTCCATTCAAGCGTTCTAACTTGGTTGTAAATACTGCTGTACCTGCATTGATATAAAGTCCAATTACGGTGTAATACACGGTGTAAGTAATTCGCTCTTCATCTCTAAAACTCGTATTACGAACACCACAGAATGTAGAATCACTCACTTGATGGCGTGAATTGGTAAAAGCCATGGTAACCAAGGCAAGGGAGAGCAGAAGCGCAAATGATCTAAGCAGCATTTCTCCAAAATTTTTGTACCCCTATTAGTAATAACGCTCCCATAGCAGCCGGAATCATTAAGTTCACAAACCAAACGGAACAAGTAGCCAGTAATATGCCTGCTTTGTTCGTTGTAAAAAATCCAAGTACCCAAACACTCACTAAACCTCGCACCCCCAACTCCGTCACTGCAAAGTTAGGGGCCATGGACAGCACTAAAAAGGTAAAACACACACCCGCAATCCAATCTAGTGGATTTAACAAAATCATAAATGCGGCCAGCGCTGCTCCGTACTGGAGTAAAAAAATAAAATACCGGAGCAGTGAGAGTACTAATAAACGAAAAAGTTGATAGCGATGGAATTGCGCCGGACCTTTCATCCAACTTGTAAACCGTGGATGGTTAAAAATAAAAGCGAGTCGATTTGATACGGTGGAGATGCGAAAAAATAATAGCAAAAGGACCAGTAATATAATAAACAAAATACCACCCATTAAAATATAAAATGAAGAAGGGAAAATTAGTTTTGTTATTAAATATGGGTACAAATAAATGATTGCTAATAGACCAAAGAAAATGGTCCAGATCAACTGACTCATACTTGCCACCATGGTAACTGCTACGGCGGTTGCACGTTTATCAGTGGGTAAATAAAGAACACGCCCCAAATACTCCCCCACCCGATTGGGAAGTAACACAGAAAAGGAAACACCGGATAAAGTGGCCCGAAAAGCAGTCCAAATTGAAATGGGAAGAATTGCCTGCAAGGCCACTTTCCATTTGAAAGCCTCCAGCAGCCAATTGACGGGCATCAATAAAATCAAGAGTAGAAAAGGAAATAGATTAGCACCAGTAAAAACCAGATGGAGATTCTCCTTTAGTAAAGGCCATTGCTGACTCGAGTCCAGCGTCCTCCAAATGGCATAAGCCAGTACCAATAACAGCAGTGGCCCAATCAATGCCTTAAGGATAGGTTTGCTTATTCCAGGTAGCTTCATTAATCTTGTAAAAATACTGGGGTATTGCAAGCAGCCACTAAAATAATTTTAGGAATTGATCCGGGTACGGTGGTCATGGGATATGGATTGATTCGCGTAGAGGGACAAAAAGTTACTTTACTTGACCTCGGTGTATTAAAACCTGGGAAAATTAAAGACAACTATAAAAGACTGCAGTTAATTTTTAATACAGTCAGTGGGCTAATTACTCAATACAAACCCACGGCTTTTGCTATTGAAGCACCCTTTTTTGGGAAGAACGTTCAGAGCATGCTCAAACTAGGAAGAGCACAGGGCGTAAGTATTGCAGCTGCCATGCGTCATGGCCTGGATGTAACGGAGTACTCTCCTAAAAAAGTAAAACAGGCCGTAACGGGTAATGGAAACGCCAGTAAGGAACAAGTGATGAAGATGCTACAGCATCTCTTGCAATTCAAAGACAGTCCAAAATATTTAGACGCCACCGATGCCTTGGCGGTTGCGCTTTGTCATCACTTGGAAACAAGCGGAAACCCTGCATTAAAGAAAGGAGGAAAAAAAACTTGGGCTGATTTTATCCAGCAAAATCCAGATCGAATAGTTCGAAAAAAATAAAAGCCTAAATATTAGCTAGTAACCGGGCTTGTGTTTGTTGCAATTGTTTGTCCGTAGCCTTTATTTTACCGGGTTGCGCAAAATTCAAATCATTAGCTGTATTAATGGGAATTAGATGCATGTGAGCATGGGGTACTTCTAATCCAATAACCTCTACACCGCAACGCGCACAGGAAAATGTTTTTTCAATGGCCTTGGCAATAGGCTTGGCAAAAACTAACATCTCTTGCAGATAGGAATCAGGCAAATCAAAAATTTTATCGACTTCAATTTTGGGTACAACCAAAACATGGCCCTCTCGCAGGGGAAATACATCCAAAAAAGCAATGAACAATTGGTTCTCTGCTATTTTATAACAGGGAATTTCTCCGTTGATAATGCGAGAAAATAAAGTCATAACTAAAATTTAGCCAGCCGTAATTGAAT
>CAIRNW010000157.1 GCA_903879995.1 uncultured Bacteroidota bacterium | reverse complement strand
GTAGTGTCCAGATATGCCCGCTGACTCAGACCGCTGTTTCTCCAGGCTTCCAAATGTCGCTGCATTGACGTAACTTTGGTGGCGCGTTCGCCCCCTGACTTGATTCTTGCCATGTGTAATCCAATTTTTGGCAAAGGTCAGCAGGCGGTGGGGGCTGGAAAAGAATGGTGTTGCCCGGTGGCTTACCGCACGAATGGTACTACAAAGATTACTGTGCATTAGGTTCCACTTTGCTGCCGAATAATGGCAGCACGAATGCTGTTTCAAACGATAAGTGCTCGTTTACGATTACTCGCACACAATAATCAACTAAAAAATGGGGCAGGGGCAATATGTTCACTGCCCCATTTCCTTTTTATCATGGCAAAAATCCTTATTGTAATATCCCTTCAACTTGTATGTAACAGCGTTTCCAGTTGGGGTCAAAAGATTTATGTTAGCGGTATTGCTGGCATAAAAATACACTCTAATCAAAATCAGTTACCAGAATACCCTGACGCTTGGCAGATGTTAAGTTCTCCTTTGTTTGGATTTAAAATTAGTCACAAAAAACTCCCCATAGACTTAATATATACACATGATTTTACATACGCAATATACAATGAAGTTGGCAACAACCCAGCAGGCATATCAAATGTCCCTCAAAAAAGTGGTGGAAATTTACTGTTATTACAATATAATAAAAATATCTTATTAGCAGGGATTGGGCATTACCAGAGAAAGCATGAAAGTTTTACGTTGTTTGTAGTACCCGAAGCAAATAAAACCGAAAATTTAATTGTTTTATCTGCTGGATTACACTTCAGGAAGTTAGATATCGATTATCAAAGACAAATCCAGTATAAACCATTTTTTGGTGTTTTTGACTGGGGGTTTCAATCCATAAATTTACGCTATCACATTGGGAAACACCAAAAAATAGTTCCTAAAAAACTGACCAAGTTTATGGAAATTGAAATAAGAACTGGTGGACGGCTCTCCCCCGTGAAGCAAACATTTTTGACAGGGGAGACATCCTCATTAGTAAAATTATCGCCCAACATAGGCATAGACATTTATTTTGACAGGATAAATACATCTGTGTTGTTTGATAGAGACTGGTGGATTGCAATAAATGGTGGATCTTTCCAAAGGGACATAAAGGGTTATGTCTCTAACTCAACCATTGGACTTTGCTATCATATCCAGACAAAAAAGGAAAAAATAATAAAAGTTGGTGCAGGGGTGGCTTACATCATTGACCATAACTCCATATATGAAGCGCGTACAAAAATAAATCAAGGATTATTAAAGCCTAATTCTTGGTATTATAACGTGAAAGGTTTATATTTTTCATACTACCATCCTGTAACAGATAATGTAGAATTAGAGTTTCGGCAAATTTTACCACTAATTAATGAAAAGTTATTTAATCCTTCAAGAACATCTTTGGGTTTGGCATATAAATTTAAACCATAAAGCTCAGAGGGTGCATTGTCGTAACTTTGGAGGCGCGTACGCCCCCTGACTTGATTCTTGCCATGTGTAATTCAATTTTTGGCAAAGGTCAGCAGGTGGTGGGGGCTGGAATAGATGGGGTTGCCCGGGGGCTTACCGGGTAACTAACACCATCATATTCAAATTTGGTACGGCGCTTGTGTGCAACTTCGATAAATAACCGATGACAGTTATCTATCTCTTCAAAATAAACGCGCTTGATGTACCAGGGTGCCGATATACCCAACGCTGCTGTAAAAATCGGTAATTCTTCCATCCGGCAAATATATACAAACCCACTAAGAATGGCTTAGAACCAATATTTTTAATGCTGAACGATAATTTTGCCACTGAAAAGTGGTCGTCTGTCCACGCAGAACAGAAGTTGATATACTCCCTGCGACCAGCCTTTGACATCTACTTGATATTCACGCGATCCTTCAATCCAAGGCATATCGGCAATAAGGATTCCTTTAGAATTGTAAGCGCGGAGTATTTGCATGTGAAGTGTAGGCCCTATTTCGGAAGGCAGTTTTACAGAAGTAAAATCTGAAGCAGGGTTAGGAGAACAAAGCAACTGAGGCAATTGAGAAGAATTGGAGAAGGGTTCAAAAGTCCCTGTGATGTATTGAGTAATTCCTGTGCAGCCCGGCTCAAGACAGCCATCAGAACCGACTACTAACACCCCAATGTTGGGATTGAGTGAACCTACTGCATTGGTGTCGAACACTACGCCTGTTGCAGCAATGCGACCATCGACCAATTCGCAAATGTCTAGCATTTCCATATACGGAGACCAAGGGCGCTGAATCGAATCAGAATAGTGCCGCTCCCATAAGACTTCTCCTTGTTGCGTGGCTCGGAATATCACGGCCTTGCCTTTGCCATCATTTTTGTAAGCCCCTACTCCAAGTATATCACCGTTGACGGCGCTGATAATGCGGTAAAAATAGCGCAACGATTGGTCGAGCCATCCATGACGCCAAAGTGTATGACCCTCACTATCAAGGCAGTTAAGTTCCTGAAAACTGGATTTTACCTCCACAGGAGCGCCAAATGTATCTCTGCTCCACATTACCGCTCCTCCGCCACCGGGCAATGCAATAGAGGTAGGTTCTTGAAGTAAGAACGCACTATAATTAACTAACCTGCTCCATATTGGGTTGGCATCCCCATCAATTTTGTACAGCAGCGCATTATAACGGAACAGGCCTAACAACGGATCATAATAATCCAAGCCAACCAATTGAGAACTCAACAAATAATTGCTATCCTCCATGCGGGAAAGGTGTCCATACCCTACGGTTTGAAAAAATGTGTCGGCAACGACCTTGTTGAATAATACATCTCCTACTGCATCTGTTTTGAGAATGCGAATCCAGCTTTCACCAGATTGCCACGGATCGCTTTGGGAAACAGGTTTTCCTTCGGTCATGTATAGCATAATGTCGCCCGTTGGCGTTTCAGCAATTGCGTCCCCATATACGTGATACTCGAAAAGGCTAGGGTAAAAATTGATCCAAACTAGATTCAAATCCTTGTCTAATTTGGCAATGAATGTACGCATTCGGGTGTTTGCATAATCTCGCCATTCTCCCGTAAGCAGGATGTGATTGTCCGCGGTAAGGCAATATCCACCCCGTCCACTACTGGCTATGTCTATTTGAGGGCCTTCCAAGTTGATTTGTTTGAGGATTTCACGGGTATTTGAATCTATTTTCAATATCTGGGTTTGTCGGTTGTTTCCCGATGCGTCAGCGTAAAGGTTGGTCACATAAAGATAGCCGTCAATGCTCCAGATATTGTTACTGTTGTCGTATCCATATGGGAATTGTGGATTCGGATCGAAAGATTTAAGATACGTGTCAAAGGG
>CAIRNW010000156.1 GCA_903879995.1 uncultured Bacteroidota bacterium | reverse complement strand
TTTTAAGACCCGAACCGAGATCTCCTTCTGTTGCCTATCTGAGCCTGATTAGCTTCAATAAGTCTTCCGCTGAGTTTTGAATCTTTTAAAAATAGTTTGGGTGCAGGATCCATATCAAGCAAAGTGGCAATAGGCCATGATCAGACAGTTTTTACCAATTACCGTTTTTTCACGGTCCTTGGTTCCTCTGTTGATCGTTACAAATTCCCGAATAGTGGTTCCGTCTCCGATATGCACGGTGGAGTATTCGCCATCATACTTTAAATCCTGCGGGGTGGCGGCAATAACGGCTCCCGGGAAGATTTTGCAGTTTTTCCCAATTCGAGCCCCCTCCATAATTGTTACGTTGGATCCAATCCAGGTTCCCTCCCCGATCTGCACGTCCTGGTGAATTACCGTAAAGGGATCGATCTTGGCGTTGGGCGCTACTTTAGCGTTTGGATGAATATAAGTATGGGGGTGAATCATGTAGGAGGGCAAAGATAACTTTAATTAGTAATTTTGCAGCTGTGACTCCTCAGTTTGATATTGTTGCTTTGGCCGCGCAAGATGCGTTTACTCTTGATTATCAGGATCTTCTGTATGATCGTGTGCAACAAATTCCTGGATCAATCCAATACAGCATCAAGCGATATCGCAAACAGCCCCATTGGGACCTTGAGGATATGGGTATGCTTGTTTACCATTACGAGAAATCTGCCAGCGCTGGTCGGTACTTGGAATTGCATTATTGCCTGAGTGGGAATGTTTATTGCAAACAAAAGGATAAGGAATGTGATAGTTGCCAGTTTGCGGCTTCGCCGCACTGTTTAGAGCGGGTAGAGTCGGTGGATCTGGTCAGTTTCCGTTTTTCACCCAGCCAGGTCAGTCAGTTTGTAAAAGGTAAAAAGCCTTCCAGTTTATTGGATCAATTATTACAATTCAAACATCCCTTACCGTTTAAAAAATCACAGCCCCTTTCGGATAAAACGGTCCAGGTATTGGAAACTATTTTAAATCATACCTACACGGATACCCGGGAAAATATTTTTATCAATGCCCAAACACAAATGCTGTTGCTCTACACTTTAGACAGCATGATGGGGGAAGAATCTTCGGAGTCCATTGCTTGTAAGTTTTTAGAAAATCAGGCCGATCGGGAAAAAATCATGTTGGCACGTGAGATACTGATCAAACAAATCGGGGAGCCCATTACCATTAAAGAATTAAGCCGAAAAGTAGCCATTAATGAGTGCTACTTGAAAAAAGGGTTCAAGGAGTTATTTGGCACCACGGTATTTGATTTTTATCAGGGCCTTCGAATGGAGCATGCTAAATTTTTATTGTACGAGAAAGGGCTTACGGTTACGGAGGTATCACTTTCTTTGGGATACTCTTCCATCTCTCACTTTTCTACGGCTTTTAAGAAGCATACGGGTTGTAAGCCCTGCGAATTGTTACGATAATTGTTAATTAATTTTTATACTTTTCAAATTCAAATGGAAGTGGGCAATATTGCCTCTAAGATTCCGTTGTGAAATTTATAGTTCCAAAACCGACAGATATTAATGCGAATTACTTTTCCTTTTATCGTGCTGGCACTGGCTGGTATATTCTTTGCCTGTACACACGAACCCACGGACCCCAATATCAACAACAACCCACCATCGCAAAGCAGTAATTGCAGTCCTGATTCTGTTTACTTTGTCAATGATGTAATGCCTATTATTGCCTCTAATTGTGCAATGAGTGGCTGTCATGATGCAGTAACTCGGGCCGATGGAGTTGATTTGACCAGCTATGCCAAGATCATGCAGTACGTTCGGGCT
>CAIRNW010000155.1 GCA_903879995.1 uncultured Bacteroidota bacterium | reverse complement strand
TTTATATAAAACTGGTGTATTAGGTAGTTTTGGATTTTCCTCGCGTGTTTATGCAGATACTTTACAGCTCACTTACACCGGATTTCGCACTGAAAAAATTAGCACAGCGGGGGCTACACCGTTGAAAATAACACTTCGTCCCTTACCTCCAGGACAACGCTTAACTGAAAATACGCGGTTATCTTCTCGCACGGCTAATATGAACAGAGATCAACGTAAAGGTTGGTTCACTGGGGATGAAACCTATGCGGATTTGCTGGAGAATAAATGGGTTAGTACATCTGCATTTCCTACCACGGGGGTTTCCCTGACTGTCGATCAAGCTTCCTATTCCAATATTCGCCGCTTTATCTCAAGAGGCACTTATGTACCCACCGATGCAGTCCGCGTGGAAGAAATTTTTAATTATTTTCCTACCCTCTACAATCCTCCAGCGGATTCGGCTGTTTTTTCAGTTTCCTCTCGGGTAGGTCCTTGTCCTTGGAATTGGAATAACCATTTATTACAAATAAATCTTTCGGCGCGCAAGTTGAATCTGGATTCTCTACCACCGGCTCACTTGGTTTTTTTGATTGATATTTCTGCGTCAATGGACATGCCCAATCGATTGCCTTTGCTACAATCAGGATTTCGCATGTTATTATCCAACTTAAGAGAAAAAGATTCTGTTTCAATTGTGGTGTACGGTGGAATGACTGCTGTGTTGGTGCGTGCATTGAGTGGTTGCGAAAGAGATAGTCTTACTAAAGTTATCAATGGGTTGGTGCCCGGCGGTGCTACACCTGGAGAATCGGGTATCCGGTTGGCCTACCAGGTAACTAAACGGCATTTTATTGAGGGAGGGAATAACCGCGTGATCCTGGCCACGGATGGGGATTTCAATGTGGGATTAAAAACGGAAAGTGATTTAGAAGATTTGATCAGCATTCAACGCGAGCAAGGCATATACCTCACTTGTTTAGGGGTGGGTATGGGTAATTACAAGGATTCAAAAATTCAATTATTGGCAGAACGTGGCAATGGTAATTTTGCTTATCTCGATCAGGAAAAGGAGGCAGAGCGCGTTTTGATGACTGAATTTACAAAAACGCTTTATGCTGTTGCCGACGATGTTTACATGAATGTTTCATTTGATCCTGCTCTAGTTAAAAATTATCGCTTGATTGGATTTGATAATAAGGCCGGTGCTTTATTGGATTCTTTGGCGCAGCTTGAAGGAGGAGAAATTGGATCCGGACATACGCTGACCGCACTATTTGAAATAGAACCCACTGAAGCTTTTAATGCAGTTGCTTACAAAAAACAGGATCTTGATACTATTGCAGGTATACAATTGCTCTACCACTTGCCGGGGGATACGGTGCAACAAAAGGAACAGATTCGGATACCGCTTTATTACGTTTACCTGGAACAGGAGTTAAAACAATCCATGTTTATGGCTGGATTAGCACAATTTGGAATGCTACTCAAAGGCTCACCCTTTATCAATAAGTCTAATTGGAATGATTTATTGCAATTGGGGGAACAGGTGGTTGATCTCAATGATTCAGCGCAAGTAGAGTGGCTTACATTGGTCCGGCAATGTCGTGAACTCTATGACAAAAAGAAAAAAAGAAGCTGGAAGCGTCTTAGACGATAATTATTGGAAAATATCTTTTATTCTGTCAAAAAAGTTTCTCTCTGATTTATCAGGTTGTGGTTGCATATTAGGGGCACCGTTAAGTTTTTCAAGGGCTGCTTTTTCCTCTGCATTTAATTGTTGAGGAGTCCAGACACTAACTTGAATTAATTGATCCCCCTTTTCGTATGAATTTACAGCCGGAAACCCTTTTCCTTTTAACCTGAAAATTTTTCCACTTTGTGTGCCGGCAGGAATTTTAATTTTTGCTTTTCCATCAATGGTAGGAACTTCTACTTGTGTACCAAATACAACATCCGTGAAGGAAAGATGTAATTCGTACGCTACATTGAGTCCCTCCCGATAAAGCTCTTTATGGGGTTCTTCCTCAATTAAAATAATCAGATCGCCGGGTGAACCCCCTCGCTCTCCTGCATTTCCTTTGCCTGTTACATTAAGTTGCATTCCTTCTTGTACGCCTGCGGGAATCTCAATGGTTACGGTTTCCTCTGCATACGTTCTGCCTTCACCTTTACAAGCCGTACATTTTGCAGTGATGGTAGAGCCCTCTCCATTACAGGTTGGGCAAGTGGTTACGGTTTGCATTTGTCCCAGAAAAGTATTTTGAACTCTTCTTACCTGGCCACTTCCGTTACAACCCGTACATGTTTGTGTACTTCCTTTATCTTTTGCTCCGCCTCCTCCACACGTGGTGCAGGGAACATATTTTTTTACTTTAATATTCTTACTGACTCCATTTGCAATTTCTTCGTAATTCAGTTTTAATTTGATTCGAAGATTACTACCCCGTACCCCACGTGCTCTTGAACGTCCACCTCCTCCACGTTGACCCCCACCAAAAAAACCACCAAAAAGATCGTCACCGAAAATATCTCCAAACTGACTAAAGATATCCTCCATGTTCATCCCACCGCCGTAACCTCTGCCACCAGCTCCGCCCACACCCGCATGACCAAATCGATCATATTGAGCGCGTTTATCAGTATCGCTTAAAATTTCATAGGCTTCGGCCGCTTCTTTAAATTTTTCCTCCGCAGCTTTATCACCGGGATTTCTGTCCGGGTGATATTGCATGGCTACTTTGCGGTAGGCTTTTTTTATCTCATCCGCTGAAGCAGATTTGCCAACACCTAGTATTTCGTAAAAATCTCTTTTGCTCATAATTTATTTTCCAACCACCACTTTAGGGTGACGGATTACTTTATCGTTGAGTAAATATCCTTTGACCACTTCATCAATGATTTTTCCCTTCATCTCTTCATCGGGTGCAGGAATTTCAGTTACTGCTTCATGAAGGTCTGCATCAAAAGCCTGGTTAATTACATCCATTGGTTTTAATCCTCTGTTTTGCAATTTTGTTTTAAGCTTATTGAATACCAGTTTGACTCCTTCCCACTCAGCGGATTCGGCAAGACCAGCCTTTTCCAAGGTTTGTTGTGCCCGATCACTGTCATCCAGCACATCTAATAATTCGGTTATTACATCGCGACCTGCGGTTTGCATCAGCTCGATACGCTCTTTTGCATTACGGCGTTTGAAATTATCAAACTCTGCCACAGTCCGAATGTATTTGTCTTTGTAAGAGGCTAGTTCTGTTTTTAATTTTTCAATTTCGGACTCCTCAGTTGCGCTTTCTTCTTGTGAAGTAGCATTTGGAACATTTTGGTCCTGGTTCAGTTCCATTTCTTGCGGATCAGTTACTTGTTCTTCCATAGACGGTTCTAAATTGGTTGCAAAGGTAAGTCGGGCAATTTTACGGCCAAGCGAAAACTACTTGACGCTTATGCGGTTTTAAGGACAAAATGGCTTTAATTATTGGGGAATAGCGTCTTTCTGTCTGTATTTGAAAAGCTATCTTCGCCTTCTATGAGTCGAGTTTTTCTACGTCGAAAAATTGCACCCCGTATTCAAAATGGGCACCCTTGGATTTTTATGAACGAGGTTGACCGTATCGAAGGCAGTCCTGAGCCCGCTGCTATAGTAGAAGTGTTTACGCACGATAGCAAATGGGTGGGTAGCGGCTACTATAATCCTAAGTCCCAAATTGTAGTTCGAATTCTTTCTCGTCAAAAGGGAGAGGTTATTGATGCTCATTTTTTTAAAGAAAGAATCAAGCGTTGTTGGCAATATCGTCAGCAAACCGGTTACACAGAAAACTGTCGTTTAGTTTTTGGAGAGGCTGATGAATTACCACAACTGATCATTGATAAATTCAATGATTATTTTGTTATCCAAACGCTTGCCTTGGGGATTGATCGTTGGAAACCGGAAATTGTGGATGCTTTGCAGGAACTTTTTTCGCCCAAAGGAATTTATGAAAGAAATGATGTGCCTGTTCGGGAATTAGAGGGGCTTCCGCAGCAAAAAGGATTTTTAAGTGCTCCGTTTGAAACTAAAATTATTATTACGGAGAATGGATTGAAATTTTATGTTGATCTGGCCAACGGGCAAAAAACAGGTTACTTCCTGGATCAGCAAGACAACAGAAAAGCCATTCGCTCTATTGTTAAAAACGCTACTGTGTTGGGAGCATTTACCTACACGGGTACATTTGAAGTACACGCAGCACAATACGGCGCTACGTCTGTCTTGGGGCTGGATATTTCTGCATCAGCAGTTGAGCAGGCTAATGAAAATGCACGATTAAACGGGTTGCAGGACCGTTGTGTTTTTGAGGTGGCTAATGCATTTGATCTGTTAAAGCAATGGACAAAAGAAGGAAAGCAATATGATGTAGTCATGTTAGATCCTCCTGCTTTTACAAAAAGCCGCGCTACCATACAAAAAGCGATAACCGGTTATAAAGAAATAAATTTGAGAGGGATGAAGTTGGTAAAGCCGGGTGGATTCCTGGTTACTTCCTCCTGCACCAATCTGGTTCCGCCCCCGCTGTTCTTAGAAATTATCGCTATGGCAGCTAAGGATGCAAGAAGAAAAATAAGACAGGTTTATTTCAATACGCAATCTGCCGATCATCCTATTGTATGGGAAATGGAAAATACGCAGTACCTCAAATTCTTAATTGTTCAGGTATTGTAAAACCTATTTGGTAACCTGAAACTTGCCAGATTCAATAATTTTACCTGAACTTTCTACGAGGTGGTAAACATAAACTCCGCGCGTGAAATCATTGAGCGGTAGCGTGATTCTCTCTAAAGTAATTTTCGTGTCCACCATTTTCTTACCCAGAATTCCATTGTATACCTGAAGACTTAAGTCTTTGCGGCCCGCAGTTTTTAATTCAAAAATGATATAGCTAACGGCAGGATTAGGGTAAAGTTTTATCTGCTTCTCCGTAGCACCAATTGTTGGGCTAACAGGAGTCTGCTGCGCCTTCAAGGAAAAAGACAACACCATTACACCCACTGATATCAATAACTGCTTGAGCATTAGCTCAAATATACTTTAATAATTAAAAAAAGTCCATAACAAAATGCAAAAGCCCAAGAAAGTGGATTCTTGGGCTTTGATGTTCAGCGAATTAAGTAAGTGTGTTTAGGCTAGTGATTTCAATGTTTCATTGATTTTTTCAAAGTTGGGAACCTCTCCGGGGTTATCCAATACTTCTGCATATTGTACAGCTCCATTTTTGTCGATTAAAAATGCAGAGCGTTTTGAAACACCTTTCATATCCAGGATCCAATCCTGGTAAATTGATCCGTATAATTCAGATACTTTTTTATTGAAGTCACTTAGCAATGGAAAATTAAGCTGTTGCTCTTCTTTAAATTTGGCCAGGGTAAAAACAGAATCAACCGAAATTCCTAGCACGGTAGCGTTGGCTCCGTTGTAAAGGGCTATATTATCTCGGACGGAGCAAAGTTCCTTGGTACAAACTCCTGTGAATGACTGCGGAAAAAACAATAATAAAACGTTCTTCCCTTTCAAGGAAGATAACTGCAGCGGGTTCTTATCAGAATCAAATAAAGTAAAGTCGGGTGCCGTTTGTCCAATTTGGATGCTCATAGTGGATGGTTTTAGTTGTATGTATAAGACAATTCAGTTTCAAAAAAGTTCCCGCAAAGATGCCCAAAATGCACGTATTTTGAAATTCCACAATAGAATTACCATGAAAATTCGCGACATCATTCATTTTTTGGAAACCGTGGCGCCTCCTTCTTTACAAGAGTCGTATGATAATGTTGGTTTACAGGTAGGTGATGCCAACGCCAATTGTTCAGGAGTTCTTTGTTGTTTAGATGTTACGGACTCCGTATTGGAAGAAGCTATTCAAAAGGGTTGTAACCTCATTGTGGCACATCATCCCTTGATTTTCGGTGGATTGAAACAGATTCATGCCAGCGATTCAACGGGAGGATTAGTCATTAAATCAATTCAAAATAGTATTGCTATTTATGCGATACATACTAACCTGGATAACGTTATTGACGGGGTAAATGGTAAGATGGCCGAGATGCTGGGCTTATCAAACTGTAGTGTGCTATTACCTAAAACCGATCTTTTAAAAAAGCTGATCACTTTTATTCCACAGGCACAAACCGAGCAGGTTCGTACTGCACTCTTTTTAGCCGGAGCGGGTCAAATTGGTCAATATAGCGAGTGTAGTTTTTCCAGCAGTGGAGAAGGTACCTTCAAAGCGGGTGCTGGCACAAAACCTTTTGTGGGACAGGAAGGCAAAAGGCATACTGAAAATGAGATAAAGTTGGAGCTGATTTATCCTGCTTACCTGGAAGCCGGGTTATTGACGGCCCTAAAAAATGCTCATCCTTATGAGGAGGTGGCTTACGATTTGATACCTCTTGACAATACCTTCCAGGGCCTGGGTGCAGGTATCATTGGAGAGTTTTCTGCACCACTTACGGCCAATCAGTTTTTAAAGCGGGTGGGGGAGGTTTTTAAGACACCCTTGGTTCGTCATACCACCTTATTGGATCAACCCATTCAAAGAGTGGCGCTTTGCGGGGGAGCAGGTAGTTTTTTGATAACTACTGCCTTACGAGCTGGGGCTCAGGCTTTTGTAACAGCAGACTTAAAGTATCACGATTTTTTTAAAGCTG
>CAIRNW010000154.1 GCA_903879995.1 uncultured Bacteroidota bacterium | reverse complement strand
CGGACTAAACCAAGCTCCCCCATCGTACCCTAATTCATGGGTGATTCTTTTTTCTTTTCCAGACTTGAGATCCATGATGTAAAGTTCTATGTCACCGTCTTTGGTGCTGGTGTAAATCATTTTTTTACCATCGGGTGAAAGTGTGGCCTCCGCATCGTAAAAGGGTGAGTTGGTCAATTGCTTCACAATTTTTCCATTGAGATCAGCTTGGAAAATATCGTAGCCTCTGTATAAAGGCCAAATGTATTTATTGCCATACTTTGCTCGATCCGGAACTGGCGGACATTCGCCGCTAACCAAATGCGTAGAGGCATAAATGATATGTTGATTATCCTTGGTGAAAAAGGCACAAGTGGTTCTTCCTTTGCCTGTGCTTACTAATTTAAATTCAAAAGGTGAAGCAGCATTTTCAGGAACACGCCCTACAAAAATCTGATCACATGGAATACCATCTTTTAAAGAGGTACGCTGGAACACTAGCGATTTTCCATCATAGCTCCAATAAGCCTCTGCATTATCCCCGCCGAATGTCAATTGACGAATATTTCGAAGATGCGACTCCTCTGCATAACGTAAACTATCTTGACCTGACATTTGATTTGATAAAAAACTGATCAGGACCCCTAATAGCAAAAAAGGTTTTACGCGCAAAAACTTATGAATATTACTCATAGACGGATATTGAGGGGTGCAAAGTTATCTTTGGGGTATGGTTCAAGTGTCAGCCGAATGTCAAAGATTTGAGAAAAGTCTTGCAGCCGTTTATCTAATTTTCATATTGCCCTTGTTTTTATCAAGTTGCAAAGGGAAGTCAGCAACGGAATCAATGGCAAACAATCAGATGCCCACAGACTCTATTCAACCCACTGCCCAGTTTAGCATTTATGACCAGGCCCTGAAATGGGCTGAACAAGGGGATCAGCGAATCCTACCACTTTGTGATTCACTATTAGAGGCACCAGACAAACAAGCGGGTGCGGCCCCTTATTATTATTTAGGCATTTACTATGCAGAGATCAAGGACACCGTAAAGTCATTGGCTTTTTTTGATAAAACCATTGTAGCAGATTATACATTTTTAGAAGCCTATATCGAAAAAGCGGCACTCCTGCTGGCACAGAAAAAATCTGAAGCTGCACGTAAAGAGCTGGAGCTGTTGAGAGCAGTGGCTCCTTCCTATGCCCCTTGTCATTACTGGATTGCTAAAGTTGTCGCATCTGAGCAGAAAAAGGAGCTGGCCTTATTCCATTACAAACTGGCTCTTTCATTAGACAGCACCTTGCAGGAGGCAAGAGATGCCATCCGATTGCTTGAAAAATGATTACTATCTTGCAGTCATGCCGATTGTAGCCCCTTCTCTGCTTTCCGCAAATTTTCTGAATCTTCAGGCCGATTGTGACCTGCTGAATAAAAGTGAAGCAGATTGGTATCACCTCGACGTTATGGATGGGAATTTTGTTCCCAATATCAGTTTTGGCCCCATGTTGATTCAGTTTTTTAGAAAGGCCACTACAAAAACCTGTGATGTTCATTTAATGATCGAAAAACCTGAACGTTACTTAACTGCTTTTAAGGAAGCAGGTGCTGATATTATCACTGTTCATGCGGAAGCCTGTATTCATTTGCACAGAACCGTACAACAGATCAAGGAAATGGGAATCAAAGCTGGTGTAGCCATCAACCCGCATACGCCGGTTGGAACATTAACAAATGTGTTAAAAGAAATTGATCTGGTCTGCTTAATGAGCGTCAATCCTGGATTTGGCGGGCAACAGTTTATTCCCGCTACGCTGCCAAAAATTACTGAACTAAAAAAGTTGATTACAGAAAGTGGTTCGTCTGCACTTAT
>CAIRNW010000153.1 GCA_903879995.1 uncultured Bacteroidota bacterium | reverse complement strand
TGCCCCTTGTGAAGACAGACCTCTCTAAAAAAGATGATATGGCGATTAACGCCAGCTACCACAGCTTCCCAGGCCTGCCGATTTAGCACGCCAACGCCAAGAGAAAAATGTGGAATTATTTGGAAGCACCTTGCTTATTCTTTTTAAATAGTGAATACGAATATAGGATAGGAATCAAACTTACCAAAATTGTTATGGTCATAAAAATGTAAAACAAAATCTCACCGCTTAAAAAAATTGCCAGCAACACCTGCAACGCCCCACCAACTATCCAATATTTTCCAGCCAACCCGTGTGTCTTTTTCCAGTTTTCTTCATTTTCCAAAGTCCAGGGAAGTTTGTAACCCGCAAAATAGTTTTGTTTCATGTTGGGCATATAATATCCCATACCGATAAACAGCAAACCCAATACTCCAAATAGTAGCTGGTCAATAGGAGTGTGTTCGTGCGAAATACCATATAAAATAACCAATGTCAATGCACATAATACTCCGCTGATAAATATGGCAACAGGACTGAGCGTATCTTTTACGTTTGCAGCCCTTGCTTTGGGATCAAATTTTTCAATATTGGTAAGTAGCAGGAAAGTAAAAATCGAAACAAACCCCATGATTACGGGCATAATAAATATGCTATTTCTGGAAGCCCAACCATCCGCTTTTCCTTCAATGTTAAAGTGTATAGGAATTTGATCACCCAGCGAAGGATATAAATAGATGGCATAGCCAAAGGGCAAGAGCGTGAAAACTACTGCTAGGAATCCTTTTTTTGTTTGCATTTGTCACTGCAATATAAAACCTTGTCCCAATCCCGCTCCCATTTTTTTCGCCAGGTAAATGGTCGGTTGCAAGCCTTGCAAATCTTACTGGGCAGATATGCTTTTTTAACGGTTTTATTTTTTGCGTTCCGCATGACCTTTAGAACAAATTCAGGGCAATTTTGTTTTTTACATATGGCAAACCCAGAGATTATAAAAGCCGTTCTCTCCAACCCGGTTTCACAGGACCGGGTTATTGAAATGGCCTGGGAGGACAGAACACCTTTTGAAGCTATTGAATTTCAATTTGGACTTGCGGAAGCGGATGTGATTGAAATAATGCGCCGGTCTTTGAAACGAAGCAGTTTTAATTTATGGCGAAAGCGTGTGAACAGCGGTGTTAGTATTAAGCATCAAAAAATCAGGGATGCTTCGATTATTCGTTTCAAGTGCAGTCGTCAGCGACAGATCTCTCTCAATAAAATCAGCAAGCGGTAGCTTCTATTTTCTTAGCAACTCTTTCCACGAATTATCACTGTAATAGTTGCAAACATCATTTTCAAAATTCATTGTTTGGACCAACTGGAAGTTAGGATAGGCTTCGGATTTGAATCCTGCGTATCGTTCGTTAGCTGGAAAAACTTTCTGGCCGGTAAATACTACAAGTTCGTCTACTAACCCTGCGTTCAATAGTGATTTACATAGTGTAGGTCCTGCCTCAACCAGTAAACTGGTTATTTTGTATTTCAAGTAGATATCGCGCAAAAGTTCTGATAGATTAACATTGCCTGCTATATAATTTCCTTTAATTGTTTCAACATGAGAGGGCAATCGATCAAGCTCTTTAATATTGTCTGAAACCAATATTAATTTCGAATGATTTCTAGGCCGATGAATATTGAGATTCGTATTGTTTAAAAGAGCTAAGTTTTTATCCACTACAACACAGTTTAGCTCTTTTGATTTGCTCCCTATTCGAATATTTAAAGTAGCATTATCTTTTAAAACTGTTTTTGCCGTGGAAAGAATGGCATCAACATTTTCTCGTAATACATTGTGAACATGTTTACGACTTTCTGTTCCTGTAATCCATTTACTATTTCCTTCAGCATCAGCCATCATCCCATTTTTGGTAATTGCTACTTTCATCATAACCAACGGTCTGCTAAACAAGTGATTTATAAAAAACCGTTTGTTAAGATCTAGCGCTTCTTCAAGCAAGATATAAGACACATCAACACCAGCATTTTTCAACACTTCCATTCCTGAAACCTTAGGATTTGGATCTGC
>CAIRNW010000152.1 GCA_903879995.1 uncultured Bacteroidota bacterium | reverse complement strand
GCTAATATTGGTGGCCCAGCCTCATCTTCAATTATAGCAGCAACTTTTCATCCAAGCTTAGTGCCTTTAGCAATACTACTAAGTGTACTCAGTAATTTAATTGGTAACTATGCAGGCGTCATTGCCGGTATGCTTTTCCAATGGATTATATAACGTTACTATTTAGCAGCTACGAATGTAAACATCCACTTCACCGGATTTTGAGATTCACCTTTAAAGGTTGAAACTGGAGCCTTGATCAATACGGTATTCCATCCTTTATTAAGACGAATACGAGTAGGTGTTCGATAGGCATACCCTTCATCGGTTAATGGAATTTCCGAATGTCCTTTTGCTCCTGCACGTTGCCACTGTGGTGGATTAATTTCTATTCCATTTACCCAAACCTTACTTCCCTTTTTATCCCACTGCCCTGCCGGGGGTGAATCAGCATTAGTATTTCTTGAAAGATTATTAAAATCAATCCAGTAATTCACTTCTGTATCAATAGCTGACCAAATTTTACGTGTAGCATACCATGTGGTGTTTTCTGAAACCTTCTCAAGATGAGAGCCAATCATTGGACTCCAAAAATGACGCAACCAAATGGTACCTCCTGTAACAACCGGAAATTGATCTAGCCGCAATTGATTGAGATAGTCCATAGATTCTGGGTCAAATTTTTTAGTAAGCTCCCCATTATTGTTGTATGGACCCATCAGATGCCAGGATACATCTTGTTGTTTGACATACGGAAATGAAAGTGACGAAAAATATAACGTGCTATGATCAAGCAATCGGTTTTCAAATTCAGCAAAACTCGAATGTGTTGCTGTTCCGTTGTTACCAATCACAGAACTAAAGTTGTAATGCCCGCCGCCACACCAGGTGCGTTCTGCAAAAGCTAATAAAGTAGGATATACGGCATTCATCTTGATTAAATCAGCTTCATTACTCACTCTTCGATCTGGCCAACTACATAAGGTTGCGCCGAGTCGAGTTGAAGAACCCGTTACTGTATCACAAATTATATGATTAAATGTGGCTGATACACCTTCGAGCGGATCAAAATGGTTTAAATAAAGATGACGGGAATCAATTGACGGATAGTCGGACTTTGGTTTAGTATTTCCAATCCACATTTGTAAATAAGTACCCGGTACTACTTTAGCACCTGGATCCCAAGCAATTCCTGTTTTACCCAGTGAATCTAATAAAGTAGTGATTTCCGTCATAAACTGCTTGTTAGTGACGCGGACTTCGTCACCACCAATATGTATATAAGGCACCTCTAACTCCTCTACCAATTCCTTAATGATGGTCTTACAAGCTAAAACACCACTATCACTTTGCATATCATATCCAAGCGCACGACGAAAAGCTGCACTATGACCTGGCATATCAATTTCTGGAACCAGGGTGATAAATCGCTCTTTGCAAAAAGCTATCAGCTCTCTTAATTGATCATAACTGTACAACTCTCCGGGATTACGTTGCATAGTAGTAGGGTCATTCAACCGAGGGAAGGCCTTGCTTTCAATACGCCAGGCAATATCCTCAGTTAAATGAAAATGAAAAATATTCATCTTATAACGTGCCATAATATCAATCTGCTCTTTTAACTGCTCAATCGATTGAAAATTGCGGCCAACATCTACCATATAACCTCGCCATGAAAAAGCAGGCGTGTCAGCAATTGTACAAACATCAACCAAGGTTTGATTTCTGCATAACTGCCTAAAGGTTTGGACTGCATTGAATAAACCATGTAAACTAGAGGCTTGCAAGACGATCTTTGTGGGGATAACTTCTACTGTATAGCTCTCCGAAGAAGTTATTTTATTTTGATTGAGATAAATTTCAAGAGCAAAATTTGGTGCGGTTCCTCCTACTTGAATGGAAACTGGTTTTGAAGATGCGGGTAATTGTGATTGAATGAGTTTTGCAATTAAATAAGCAGCCGAATCACGCAAATAAATTGTTTGGCAGGAACTCAACATAAAATACCCACTCCCCCATTGAATAGATTTTGGCTTAGGAATAATAGATGGTTTTCCCTGTAAATCATAAACGTGGGGATACACCAGATGCTTCCATAACTGATACCCCTCTCCCGTTAGATGAAGTCCATCATTCGTGTAGCGCAAATCCAATCTCCCCTGTACGTCACAAAAAGATGAATAGAGATCAACATATTGGTAATTGTGTTTATGCTGATATTCCTTGAGTAAGCGATTGGCTTTTGGAACAGAATCGGCACGACTGGTATGCCCTCCAAATTTTCCAAGCTGGGCATTAACCGGTAAAATACTCAAGACATATAATTTGGTAGCTGAGGAATAAGCAGCAGT
>CAIRNW010000151.1 GCA_903879995.1 uncultured Bacteroidota bacterium | reverse complement strand
CTTTTAAAAAATCAAGGGTCTTGGCTATTCGGCATGTGATGCGACCACAATTAGCCCTCTCGTATACACCCGATTTAAATCGCGCGCGTATTCGCTATACTAAAGTTGATACCACTGGCCGTGGAATTTATTATAATGAAATGGGTGGGCAGGTTTTATTTAATACTGCTTCCCGGCAATCAGGAGCCATACAGTTTGGTGTCGATAATAACCTTGAAATGAAGTATCGCTCCAAGAAGGATACAGGAAAAGCGGCTATAAAAAAAGTAATGATCTTGGAAGGATTTGGTTTTAACGCCTCTTATGATATGCTGCGGGACTCGATGCGCCTGTCCAGGGATATTCCTCTTTACGTCCGTACAACCTTATTTGATAAGGTAAATGTGAACGCCAGCGCCACCCTCAATCCCTACCAACTGGACGCCAAGGGAAATGAAATTGATAAATTAGCCTGGCAGGGGGGAAAGTTTAGTTTAGGTAGGATCACTGCGGGTAGCGTATCAATTGGAACCAATATTCAGAGTAAGCCCAAGGATCCGAAAAAAGAGGAGCTAAAGCGCAAGCAACAAGAGGAGCGTATGCAAGATCCAGTACTTGCCGCCGACCAACAACGTTTGCTCGAATACATGCAACAGAATCCTAATGAATTTGTTGACTTTAATATTGACTGGCAATTGAATATCAGTTATTCTCTTTCTTTTTATAGCCGGCTTCGTCCTGATTTTAGCGGTTTCGATACCGAATTCACCAATGGAATGAACCTCAATGGAAGTTTTAATTTAACTCCTAAATGGAAATTATCGGGAAGCGCCAGTGTGGATGTTAAAAAAATGGATATTCAATATTTGACGGTGTCTGTGAACCGAGACCTTCATTGCTGGCAGTTGTCAATCAATGTTATTCCTGTGGGCTTTACCCGTTCATTTAATTTTACGGTATCGCCCAAAGCTGGATTGCTACAAGATTTAAGAATTAATCGAACTCGATTTTTTACTGGATACTAGCGATCTTGTTGCTGATAATAGTCTCGCATAGTATTAAAAACATGTTCTTTCAGTTCCTCTGGAGATAAGCCATTTGGCGAGACTGGAGGAAGAAAATGAATTTCCATTTTTCCGGGCCATCCATATAGAAATTTTCCAGGGGGTAGCACTTTTTTTGTATTGAACAACACCGCAGGCAGAATGGCATGTCCCGTCTCTGCGGATAATTTAAAGGCTCCGTTATAAAAAGGTTTCAAGGGGTTATCAGTCCTGTTCCGGGTTCCTTCCGGATAAATACACATATGCATACCCTTTTTTAACACGCGCTTCATATCCTCATAACTTTTACGTCTACTTTCGTCACTTTTTCTATTGACCATCACGCCTCCTCTTTTATAATACCACCCAAAAAAAGGAACCTTAGTGAAAGTTGACTTTGCAATAGTTTTATTGGGCCCCAGGATAAAGGGTGAGGATAAAGGTGGGTCCATAAATGAATTATGGTTGCAGGTAATAATAAAAGTTTCTCCCTTTCTGAAGTGTTCTTTTCCTTTCACGATCAGTTTACATCCAATTATAAAAAGCCAAATCCTAATCCATTCACGGGCAATTTTTATGAAATAATCTTGTCCTTTTGGATCGGGAAAAATACCCGTTAATAAAGAGGGTCCCAAAATAATTAGGAAGCTGATTACAAATGTGGACAGTGCCCACACTGCCCATATTCTTCCCAACGTATTTTTAACTACTTGCATGATTCTTTAATTGATGTGCCAGTCTATTGGGTCCAAGCCATTTTTTACTAAAAATTGATTGCAAGTAGAAAAATGGCCACATCCAAAATAACCTTGGTGGGCCGATAGTGGTGAAGGGTGCGGCGCCTTCAAGATCAAATGTTTTGTTGTGTCAATCAGTTTTTCTTTTTCTTGAGCAAATTTTCCCCAGAGCATAAATACAACTTTTGGGCATTGCACCGATATGACCTTGATTACTGCATCAGTAAAAATTGCCCAACCAATTTGGGCATGACTCATGGGTTCGCCTGCTCTTACGGTCAGGGAGGCATTTAATAAAAATACCCCTTGTTTGGCCCATTGCGTGAGATCGCCATGTTTTGGGTAAGGATTGCCTGTATCTCGTTGAAGCTCTTTGAAAATATTTTGTAACGATGGTGGAAATGGTACCCCTTTTTGTACGGAAAAACTCAACCCATGAGCTTGCCCCGAACCATGGTAAGGATCTTGACCCAGAATAACCACCTTTACTTGGGGGAGAGGGGTGGTGTTGAAAGCATTGAAAATTTGATTTCCCTTTGGATAAATTGTTTTGCCTAATTCCTTTTCTGTCTTAACATGATTCACGAGTTGTTCAAAGTAGGCTTTACCGAACTCCTCTTTTAATGCCAATTTCCAAGTTTCCTCAATTGATATTTTAAGTTTCCCCATTGTGACAAATCTACACTTTCAACACATAAACTTAGAATTGCTCAAAAGTTAAATCTTCTAAGTGATGCGGATTTTGATAGTTTTTTGATCGCGTATGAGAATTGGCAAAATAGCAGCAACTAAAAACCCCTCTTTAGGTTAGAGGGGTTTTGTGATCCGGATTGGATTCAAACCAATGACCTACTGCTTAGAAGGCAGTTGCTCTATTCAACTGAGCTACCGGACCCACAACGGATGAGGATGTGCGG
>CAIRNW010000150.1 GCA_903879995.1 uncultured Bacteroidota bacterium | reverse complement strand
TTATGGAATAAAAAATTCGGTCAGAAAACAGCTGTCGTTGCAGACAGTTCCTATCATCTGACCGAATATCGTTTTTTTGACAAGAACGAAGAAGAGATCAAACTCTCCTAAGACTTTTGAATTAACGTTCGCGGCTGTTCAAATAAATCATGACGTACTGAATCAGCGTTACCACTGCAGCTAGTGCAGCTACCACGTAGGTAGTGGCCGCCCATTTCAATGCATCTTTAGCCAAGGGATATTCCTCTGAGTTGGTAACATTGGTTTGCTCCAACCATGCCAAGGCACGCTTACTGGCGTCAAATTCTACTGGCAACGTAACCAAACTGAATAATACTGTCAACGACATCATGATAATACCAATCAACAAAACGGTAGCGTTGTTGCTTACAGCCAACATAATAATACCGGCCATTAGCACCCAGTTAACGATGTTAGCGCTGAACTGAACTACCGGCACCATACGGCTTCTGAAAACCAAGGGACCGTAGGCGGTTGCATGTTGTACGGCGTGACCACATTCGTGGGCAGCCACGGCTGCAGCTGAAACCGAAACTCCATGGTACACATCGGGGCTTAAGTTTACAGTTTTATTGAGTGGATTATAGTGATCAGATAGAAATCCGTCTACAGAAGTGACGGTAACATCATAAATACCGTTTTCACGGAGCATTTTTTCAGCTATCTCCTTGCCCGACAAGCCTTTAGACAATTGAAGTTTACTGTAACGACTAAATTTCCCCTTTAAAATTGAAGACACCAAAAAGCTGATTCCCAGAAACAAGAGGGAGACGAGCATAATTTCGTTGGTCATGTAGATTGATTGTTTTAGTACCCAATATTACTACAAATTTATCGCCACGGGCTCAGGCTGTTTTGAACCCGTCTTTTTGTCATTTCGGAGGGGGTAAAAAATATTTAATGCGGAGGGTTACCTCGGGTTCGTCCGTATAAAAAATAATATATTAAACTTGATTATCAATTATTTAGATGCTTATACTCCCCCCATTTAGCCCCCCTGTCAGACCGGGGAAATGTGCCAAAAGTTATGCACAACACCCAAATTTAATTTTAAAAATCACCCCTCCCTTGCTAATTTAGCAACAGAATTTAATGGGTTAGTAAGTAAAGGGTCAGTCGAAAGATTGGCCCTTTTCATTTTAAGTATGAGCAAAACTAAAACATCATTTTTCTGCCAACACTGCGGTCATCAAAGCGTAAAGTGGTTGGGTCAATGTCCTGGTTGTGGCACATGGAATAGTTATGTAGAAGAGATCGTGCACAAGGACAATGCAAAAGAACATCAGGATTGGTCTGCCTACAGCGAAGAAAAAAGAAAAGGTAAAATCACCACGCTTGATCAAGTCAAAAGTAATCAGGAACGTCGCATAGTAACGGGCGATGCTGAGTTGAATCGTGTGTTGGGCGGTGGTATTGTACAAGGAAGTTTAATATTGGTTGCGGGTGAACCAGGAATTGGAAAATCCACTTTGTTTTTACAAACAGGTCTTTGGTTAAAAAATGTTTCCGTGCTCTATATCAGCGGCGAAGAAAGCGAGCAGCAGATTAAAATGAGAGCAGACCGATTACAATTGCAAAACCCGGATTTTTATTTATTGACTGAAACAAACACCAGTGTAATTTTTCAGGAGATAAAAAAATTAAAACCGGGATTGATCATTGTAGATTCAATTCAAACTCTTCAAACTCCTTTTCTGGATGCATCAGCTGGATCTGTATCGCAGATTCGAGAATGTGCCGCGGAGTTTCAGCGTTTTGCTAAAGAGACTAATACACCGGTGTTTCTAATTGGCCATATCACCAAAGAAGGACAGATTGCAGGCCCCAAGGTATTGGAGCATATGGTAGATACAGTTTTACAATTTGAAGGGGATCGGCATTATGCTTATCGGATACTGCGCACACTCAAAAATCGTTTCGGGAGTGCCGCTGAGTTAGGGATCTACGAGATGAATGAAACGGGTATGCGTGGCGTACTTAATCCCAGTGAAATTTTACTCACACAAAAAGAAGAAGCATTAAGTGGTATTGCCATTGCAGCAACGCTTGAAGGGATGCGCCCCTTATTGATTGAGGTACAAGCATTGGTTACGCAATCGGTTTATGGGACACCGCAACGAACGGTGAGCGGGTTTGATCTGCGTCGCTTACAGTTACTGTTGGCAGTATTAGAAAAAAGAGGAGGCTTTCAATTTGGCAACAAAGATGTGTTCCTGAATATTGCCGGTGGACTAAAGGTGGAAGACCCCTCTATTGATTTAGCGGTTTTATGTGCATTGCTTTCTTCCTATGAAGATATACCACTTCCCTCCTCCATTTGTTTTGCCGGAGAGGTAGGGTTGAGTGGAGAAATCAGAGCGGTTAATCGGATTGAGCAGCGTATTGCAGAAGGTGCCAAACTTGGGTTTGAAAAAATTATTGTTTCTCGGTATAACTATAAAGAGAAAAAGAGTAGACCCGCTTCCAAACAAAGTGGTATTGAAGTAGTAGCACTTGCCCGAGTTGAAGAACTCTATCGTTATTTATTTGAAAGATAATTGAGCTGTGGGTGTACTTGCTAATTGGGCAGAGGCCGCTGCCTGCCTTTTTTTTCCGCATCATTGTGCCGGTTGTGGTACAGATCGATTAGATCGACAAACTGAAATTTGTTTACGTTGTTTACATCAGCTCCCCCAGACTCATTTTACAGGACATGCTGACAATCCGGTAGAAAAAATATTTTGGGGACGAACCCAGGTGCAAGCAGCCACAAGTCTCTTTTTTTATTCGCAGGACTCTATTATGCAAGCTTTATTACATGAACTAAAATATCGTGGTAATCAGGAGTTGGGGATTCAATTAGGAAGTTTATTAGGAACAGTACTTAAAAATAATAGTCGCTTTGCAGTGGATGTATTGGTCCCGGTTCCCCTTTATCCTTCCAAAGAAAAAAGCAGAGGTTTTAATCAAGCTACACTTATTTGCCAGGGGATCGCTGCCGTTACCGGGCTGCCGGTTTGTACAACACTGCTTCGAAGGAATGCTGAACGAAGTACACAAACAAAAAAAGACCGGGCTGAACGTTGGGAAAATATGCGGGGCATTTTTGAAGCTACTCCATTTAATGAGGTCCCGTATAAAAACATACTACTCATTGATGATGTAATCACTACCGGCGCCACCCTGGAGGCTTGTGGCCAGGCTATACTGGAAGCAGAGGAAAGGAAATTATGGATAGCCAGTGTTTGCTATAGTAACCGTTAACCTTTTTTGAAGTAAATTGTTATTCTACAAATTCACCATCATGAAACTTATTCTTGTACTGGTTTCCACCCTTTTTATGATCAACACCGAAAACTCAATTTATCAGTTCTCCGTACCCGGTTTAGAGGGGAACACCATCGACTTTGCCAGTTTCAAAGGCAAGAAAATATTGATTGTAAACACGGCCTCAAAGTGTGGTCTGACTCCCCAATATGAAGGGCTCGAACAACTTTATAAGACCTACGGGAAAAAACTAGTGATAGTAGGTTTCCCTGCCAATAATTTCATGGGACAGGAGCCTGGTTCTAATGAAGAGATCAGTGCTTTTTGTAAACGCAACTATGGTGTTAGTTTTCCGATGGCTGCAAAGGTTTCTGTAAAAGGAGGTGATGTTCATCCGTTATATAAATACCTCAAAGAGCAAGCAAAGGCCAAAAAAATGGACGACCCTGTAACCTGGAATTTTGGAAAATTTTTGCTGGACGAAAAAGGAGAACTGGTTGCTACGTTTTCTCCCCGCACCACCCCCATGAGCGAGGAGATTACGCGCTGGTTACAATAAGTGGTACTAATTGAAGGGCATGGCCCGTGGA
>CAIRNW010000149.1 GCA_903879995.1 uncultured Bacteroidota bacterium | reverse complement strand
TTTTATCTCTATGCACTGAAAGACGAGTCGGGTATGCGCCGCTATAATGATAAAAAACAACTTTTTGCGTTTGCTGCAAAACCAGTTTTCAGCTCCCTGCAAAAGGATAGCCTCACTCTTTATGCCTACGCTGCTGATCCAGGGACTGCCACTTCATTGACAATGGCCCCGCCCGAAACAGCTGCCAAAAAAACAGATACAGACAAAAGATTAAAGTATCAAACCAGTATTCAGAATAATCAACAGGATATTTTACTACCCTTACAGTTTCAGTTTGAAAATCGTATCAAGCAATTTGATAGTTCCGGGATTCGTCTTTACAAAGATTCAATCTACTCGCCAGTAGATAGCTTTCAGCTAAGCCTGGATACCACTGGACGTCAATTAACACTAACTACGCTTTGGGAAGAGGGACAATCCTACCATTTGATTCTTTCGAAAGGAGCTGCAGAAGATTCATTGGGAAAACAATGGACCAAAACCGACACACTTTCATTCACTACCAAACGAAAAACTGACTACGGAAAATTAAAAATTCGTTTACGAGGTCTGGACATTGGTCAACAACCTGTATTGCAATTTGTGCAGAGCGAACGCGTGGTAAAAGCAATTCGTTTAACCGGGCCGCTCTATGAGGAGGCTTTGTTTTATCCTGGCGAATATCAAATCCGAATTTTATTAGACAAGAACGAAAATGGACGTTGGGACACCGGTTCTTTTTTTGGAGATCGAAGACAACCTGAACAAGTAATCCCCCTCGAAAAAAGGATAACGGTTAAACCAAATTGGCTAAACGAATACGAACTGGAAACGGGTAGCCGTTAGTCCAGCACTTATCTTTGTAGCATGCAACTTTCCTCTCAATTGCTGGAAAAAGCAGTCGGTGCTTTTGCAAAACTTCCCGGTATCGGTAAGAAAACGGCACTTCGCTTAGTACTGCATCTATTGAAGCAAGAACCGGCAGAGGTTGCACAACTTAGTGAAGCCATCACCCGACTTCGAAATGAAATTCGCTTTTGTACTCGTTGTGGCAATATTGCTGACGGTGCACAATGTTCGATTTGTTTGAATACAGGCAGAAAGCAAAAAATAATTTGTGTAGTAGAAAGTATTCGGGATGTGATTGCAATTGAGAGCACACAACAGTACAATGGTGTTTATCACATCCTCGGAGGAATCATATCCCCATTGGATGGAGTTGGACCAGATCAACTCACGATCCACGCTCTGCTAGAGAGAATTAAGACAGAAAAAACAGAAGAATTGATTTTTGCTTTGAACCCCACCATTCAAGGAGATACTACCATTTATTATATACAGAAAAAATTGCAGGACCACCCTATCCGGGTTACAACCATTGCCCGGGGAGTGGCTTTTGGCGGTGAACTGGAATATGCAGATGAAATGACGCTGGCTCGTAGTCTGCAAAATCGACTCCCGGTGGATCGGTATGTAAATAGTCGCTAACCCTTATTCCTTGCGAGTTTAAGCCCTTTTTGTTATCTTTGCAGCCACTTACGGCGGATTTGTTTATTGTTCGGCCCTCCAACGGAACTAATAAACGCAGGATACACCCAATTACCCCTCGTTTATTATTAATGGCCCTTTGAACAACTTCCTTCCTGAAGTGCTAGTTGTTCAACCGATCCATTATGAAAAACATTCAAGAAGCCCTGCAAAAGCGGATTTTGATCATTGATGGTGCCATGGGCACCATGATACAGCGTCATAAACTGACAGAGGCAGACTACCGGGGAGAGCGTTTCAAAGACTGGTCCAGTGACCTGAAAGGCAATAATGATCTACTGAATCTTACCAAGCCGGACATTATTGTAGGGATACATAAGCAATACCTGGATGCCGGGGCAGATATCATTGAAACCAATACGTTTAGCAGCACATCCATTGCCATGGCGGATTACGGCATGCAATCCCTGGCAAAAGAATTAAATGTAGCGGCCGCAACTTGTGCCAAAGAAGCCGTCAGGCAATCCGGCAAAGTAGCTTGGGTTGCAGGCGCTATTGGACCACTCAATAAAACACTGTCACTTTCACCCGATGTAAATAATCCTGGATTCAGAGCCATCACTTTTGATGAAGTAGTGGCTGCTTATTACGAACAAGTCAGTGGTTTGGTAGAAGGCGGAGTAGATATACTCTTGATTGAAACCATTTTTGATACGCTCAATGCAAAAGGAGCCATCTACGCCATCAAACAATACTTTGATGATACAAAGCAAGCACCACTCCCCATTATGATCAGTGGAACCATCACCGATGCCTCGGGAAGAACATTGAGTGGACAAACGCTGGAAGCCTTTTATACTTCCGTAATGCATGCAAAACCACTCAGCGTTGGATTGAACTGTGCGCTAGGTGCTAAAGAAATGCGCCCTCATATTGAAGAATTATCAACCCTGGCCAGCTGTTATGTATCGGCTTACCCCAATGCAGGTTTACCCAATGCTATGGGTGAATATGACGAGAACCCCGCGGACAC
>CAIRNW010000148.1 GCA_903879995.1 uncultured Bacteroidota bacterium | reverse complement strand
CCCAATGAGGATGATATTAAATCAGCGCCTTCACTGTCTGCTCTTTCTGCACCACACACCCAATTGAATTCTTCAATGGGGAACTCGCTACTGACATCTTCTGTTCTATACAGATGAAAGAATGCTTGAGGAGCTTTTCCGATAAACTGACCTGGGATATTTGCCGCAATAGTTGAAAGACATTGCATGCCGTGCGGGTGATCGTCGCTGACGGTGGCATTGCCGGAAACAAAATCCCAGGTGCTTAATATCTGCCCTTTACGATTTACACTATCAAAAGCAGGTAAGGTGTTATAATTTAAAAAACCACCATCAAGAACGGCCACTTGCATGCCGGATCCCCGCAAACCAATGTTATGAAGAAACTCGGCACGGTGTAATTTCATTTCCAGCCCTGCATTCGTTCCATAATTATAAAAGTCACCCGTCATTTTTTCAGAAACTGGATTGCCTATGATTGGTAAGACAATCATTTGGTTTGAAAATTTATCAGGTCTCGCCGGTTGTAAAGCAGCGGGCCTTGCCGCTAGCCCGGCTACTTGTTGCACATAGGGTAGTGCTTGGATACTGACCAGTGCAGCCGACGAAGCAGTTTGGATACTGATGGCATTGAGCCATTTGGAAACATTCAAAATGGTGACACCGGGAATAGCACGAATCGCTGCCACATAGTTGGGTGAAACGGGGAGGTCTGTACTGTCTAGTTGAATAGCATAACGCGTTCTTCTGGCAATTGATCTTGCAGAAAGATAAGGAGAAGCATCACTGAGTGTAAAGTTATTATTGCCCTTGTTCTTTAACCAAACAATATGCCGGGAAAATTGTGCGCTCGCTGAATCAAGCATCTGGCTGGCTACCAGGAGCAGGATATAAAGGGGATATAGTTTATTAGTAGTTCGCATATTTTTTAGTTGTATTCTATCATCCACTGTTTTATACCAAAACCAATTCGATAAGGTCCGCCACTGCCACCAGTGTTAGGCTGATATTCCCAAGACTCCCATTCTCTGTAAACAAGTCCGATGTTTTTTGCAAACCGATCTACTGCAAAATTTCGGAAGGCAAAGGCCGTTGGTATTACAATGGGCACATTAACGGCTTCGTCGACCTGTAAAACGGTAATTACATTGTCATATTGTTTATTGCGGAATTGAAAAGAAGTGACTGGTGTTGAAACAGTATAGATCCAATTTTGAATATTATCGTCATTGCTAAAATCATAGGGAGGATTAAGCGGATTACTAGTTAAGAAGCGATTTCCGTTCCACTGAGCGCCTTCGCGTAACGGAGTTTGTAGTTTGATTTGTCTTAGGTTGTTTTCTATCCACTCTGCTTGCATGGGTGTAGCTGTGATATAGAAACTTCCATCTGTTTTCCAGGGTTGGCTTTGTAATGTGTCGCGAATCGTTCGAATAACACGATAACTTTTTCTTCCCTGATTATCAAAAAAGGATGAATCAATGGTGTACCGCATGATATAGGAATGGGTCTCTGCTTGTCTGCCAAATTGAGTAAATACTAGCGAGTCAACACGGTATGTAATAGTCTTGCCAGTATTTAGTGGAACAAATTCATCAATTGCAAGACCCTGTTGTTGCGGACTGGGTCTGCAACTTGCCAGGAGAACAACCCCTACAATAGGCAGCAATAACTTAATCCGATACAAAAATGAAATTGTTTTCAACGCAGGGATATAAACTTTAGTTTTTTTCAAATGCTTCCCGTTGAATGATACCTCCTCCTAGTACATCTTCTCCTTCATAAAAAACAGCGCTTTGTCCAGGCGCTACTCCTTTTGCTGGTTCATAAAATTCTACGCGGACATTGGTGGCAGCTGCGAATAACCTGGAATGAGTTCCCGCGTCTTTATAACGGATTTTAGTGGTGGCTTCAATCCCTTCTTCCAGGTGTGGGTATTTAATCCAATTTAATTTTGAAACCCACATCTCGTTCTTATCCAGATCTTCTTCATCCCCTAATGTGACAGTATTATTGTGGGGATCAATCTGCGTTACAAATACTGGTTTTCCTAAAGCTATATCCAAACCTTTCCGTTGTCCGATGGTGTAAAAGGGATATCCTTTATGCTTTCCTAATACGGCCCCGTTTTTATCAATGAAATAACCTCCATTTACACGTTCTTCCAGTCCTTCTACATTGCGTTTTAAAAAACCGCGATAGT
>CAIRNW010000147.1 GCA_903879995.1 uncultured Bacteroidota bacterium | reverse complement strand
CTGATGTGTACAGGGTGGAGTGGCATTTTGATTTAAGTTTGGTACCTCAAATCTACTATGTCGCTCCACTTCTTTTATCTCTGTGCCCAAAATTTGACGGTGTAAGGTATAACGTAGTGTTATGTGCCCAAAAATTTACATCATAATAATAGGCATTCCCAATATTACCGCTTCTTCCTATCGTAACACTTGGGCCTTTAGTTGTGAATTCATTATGAAAGCCAATGACACCATTTGAACCTGCAACAGGATATTTTCCATGTTGCATTTGTGTCCGTGTCAAATCGTGTCCTCTTTGTAGTGTGATCAACTCTTCTAACTTATATGTTTTCCATTCACGCATATTTTCCTTGTTCACAATATGTTATCATTTTGTTGTTAAAAAATTTGCAAAATCGGACATATATATATATATTTGCACTAGCTCAGTAACCATCCCAAATTAGGGTGTCAGTGTTAAAGGAGTATAAGAAACCGTTTAGTCCACTAAGCGGTTTCGGCTTTTTTATAGGCTTCATATTCTCTCAATAAACTTCTTTTTCTGTGTCCTGTGTCCACTACATAAGCGGTAATGAACAGATAAAATTCTTTCCTTTCGGTTAACACTACAATATAGTTCTCGCTTTCGTTGAACATTATAATCCGCTCGTCCTTTCCCCTTCTGTTTTTCCAAATCAGGATTTCAGGGTGTTGGTTTTGTTCAATCACAAACTTAGGATATCGAATTCTTTCCATTCGCCTGATGTCGGGTTGTCGGTTTTCTTCTTCTTCTCCTTCGTGGGTAATATGGTAAAACGTGCGGTGCAAACCATCCATTTCGGGGTATCTACGAACTGCCACTCTTGAACCTTCATAGCTGGGATAGTGCTTTATGAAATCATGTTCAAAAACCGAATAAACCTCATTGAAAAAGGCTTGGAAATTACCTTGATAATCTTCCAAATACATCAAATCGGGAAATACTAATGAAGCTACCTGACTCATATTGTATGTCCGTATTTTGATGATTCCCAAAGGAAAATATTAAACTTTTGCTCTCGGATTAAAGTAGATTTAGTCAGTGAATATTTAGAGCGGTGGCGTATATGTTCAATTAAAATATTTTTTGCTTTACTTTTATCCAAACCGCGATTCACATATGAAACGGCACCGGTTAAAAGATCTGCCAACTGAATCAATTCTACTTCGTGAGAACGAACCTGCTGAACTTTTTTGATGATCTCTTTGACATAATCGTACTTATCATTTCTTAGTACTCGCTCCAATTTATGGACTTTTTCTCTACTTCTGGTATCTTTGATATCAATATAGATATGGTGGGCTTTATCAGGATTTAGGATTACTTTCAGCATACTGAAATACATCTTGTAATAAAACGTATCATGAGTATGATTGAATTTTTCATAATCTAATATTGATTTATCAGGAACGAGTAATACTCTAAAATTCAGATGGTCATCAGCAAAGAAATAATCAATGACATCCTTGAAATAATTGATTTTTGTCAATGAAACTTTATTCCACTTTAACTCATAGTAGGCTCGATTATCATTTAGGTTCTTTTTGTTCTTAGGGATTAGATTATGTTTTCTCTTTAACTCTGCAAGACGCTCGAAGATTTCAGATTTTTTGCTAGCAGGGCAGTAGACTGCACCAAGAGCCATAACCTTTTCTTTGTCGTTTTGAAGGTGACAACTTTCATCGCAATATATATTGATTATCTCTCTCATATTTCAAAGCCTATTTTCCGCAAATTAACTTTTATCGCTTCATCCAACGCACCCGCCTTCTGCATCTGTTCTGAAAGGGCAGCCGTAAGCATTTGCATTTTCTCATCAAACGCCTGTCCGTCTTCTTCTACTTCTTTGAAGTCTATATATCTGCCTGGGGTGAGGATATAATTGTTCTTGCGGATGTCCTGAAGGTGAGCAGACTTGCACAATCCTGCTATGTCTTTATACCCGGCAAATTGTTCTTTGCTGCGCCACTTGTGGTAAATGTCGGCAATACTGGCAATGTCGGTGTCGCTGAGTTCGCGCTGTTTACGGCTTATCATCGTTCCTAGCTCCCGCGCATCAATGAACAACACCTCATGGGTACGGTCCCGAAACTTGCTGGTTTCCGTTTTGTTGCGGGCCAAGAACCAAAGACAGGCGGGGATTTGCGTATTGTAAAACAACTGCGAAGGCAGCGACACCATACAATCCACCAAATCCGCTTCGATCATTGCCTTTCTGATATCGCCTTCGGTGGCTATTTCAGAACTCATACTACCATTCGCCAACACAATACCTGCCGTGCCGTACGGGGCGAGCTTGCTCACAAAATGTTGTAGCCAGGCATAGTTGGCATTTCCCGTGGGTGGGATACCATATTTCCATTTATGGGTTTCGGCCTTGTTGAAGTTGTAGTCGCTGATATTGAAAGGCGGGTTGGCGATCACATAATCCACTTTCAGCTCCGGGAATTTGTCGTTGACCAAGGTATCGCCCAGCTCAATTTTGGCATCAATCCCACGGATAGCAAGGTTCATTTTTGCCAACTTGTAGGTGGTCGGGTTGCTCTCCTGTCCGAAAATCGAAATCTTGCCTTTGCGGTGTTCGTGCAGTTCAATGAATTTTTCGCTTTGCACAAACATGCCCCCACTTCCGCAACAGCCGTCGTACACCCGTTTTTCGGCTTCGGGGGCAAGCATCTCTACCAAGAGCTTTACAATGCTGGCGGGCGTGTAGAACTGTCCGCCTTTTTTGCCTTCGGCATCCGCAAACTGCCCTAAGAAGTACTCAAATACAAAGCCCAAAATATCCTTTCCTTTTCCGTTTCCACCTTTGCCCAATGCGATGGATCCAATCAGGTCAATGAGCTCACCAAGCCTTTGCTTGTCGAGTGCGGGCCGGGCATAGTCTTTGGGCAATACGCCTTTCAATGCGGCATTGTCGCGTTCAATGCTGTCCATCGCCTCGTCAATGTCCCGTCCGATGGACGGCAGTTTGGCCCGGCCTTGCAGCCATGCCCAACGGGCCTGCGGTGGTACATAGAAAACCCGTTCTGCCGTGTATTCGTCTTTGTCTTCCGGGTCTGCCCCGGTCTCATGTTTGGTAGCGTCTAACTGTTGGTAGAGTTCATCGAAAGCGTCTGATATGTATTTCAAAAAAATCAACCCTAACACAACGTGTTTGTATTCAGCCGCATCCATATTGTTTCGGAGTTTGTCGGCTGTTTGCCAAAGGGTCTTTTCCAACTCTAAATACTCTCTCATGTATTGTCTTTTATACCAAATCTTCCGTCTTCCATGAAAGCACTGGCACATCCATGGTTATCTATGGAGCAGTTGGACGTCCATCCCTGGACCGCTGCCTCATGTAAGCTAGTTAAATGGACTGGGTGTGCTGGTATGGTAAGGGGGAGATTGCCGTAAGTCATTGATTTATTTATTGTTTTGGAATATAGGGAGCGTATGCTATCCGATCAGGGCGGGGGCCGAAAAACCACCCTACAAGAACAACCTTAGTATAGGTAAAAGTATACTTCTTTTCTTGGCCAAGCAAGTGCAACAGGGCCAATTTTAAAATTTTTGTGCCTGTAAGGAACAAAAATATGTATTTTATTGGTATTCAAATCCTATAGAGTCTACCAAAACACCCCAGCCAAGCGAAAACAGGGGCTAAGCGACAGACTGCCAGAAGCATCCCCCCCAAAAGCAAAAATCCCCCGCATCCCGCAGGAGATTTTGCCACAAAACACCGGAAAAACACCGGGCTCACCCGGTATTCCGGCTAAAAAACACCACAGATAGGAGGGAAAAATACCGG
>CAIRNW010000146.1 GCA_903879995.1 uncultured Bacteroidota bacterium | reverse complement strand
CTATCAAGTTGAGCAGGGCAGAAATTTCATTGTTGTTTCCCATACACACAATTTCATGCATGGGATTGATTTTAAGAAGGGGAACTTTTCCACATATCTTAACATGGCGTCATGTTGGCAATCTTTTTGCAACTACCAGCCAATCCCAGGGACGAGGCTCCTGGAGCCACCGTGGGGGTTTGACAAATTCGGTATTCCAATTATATTCAATTTTTCTAAACTGAATAGGATCAAATTGGTGTTGTGTTAAACTCAGCCAAAGTTCATCTTGTAAAAAATGTTTATGCGGAACATTATCAATATTCAACACGCCTTGTTTTAGATTTTTCCAATATTTCAGTGCTTGTTCTTTGGTGATTCTATCGGAAAATTGAGTAGTATCTATGCCGAACTGTTGTTGAATGATTCTGGTTAACAAGTAAGATTCAAGAGAGGGGACAGTTAAAATCAGTGTGCCGCCAGGTTTTATACTACGTTGGAGGTTCTTTAAAAAAATAGTCCTGTCCTTGGAATGAGGTGTTAATAACGCATTGATACAGACTCCCATTTCTGCGGGTTGCAAACGCAGTCGGGTATTACTCATATCGCCTTGCTGGTAAATGACGTTGGTTAAATTCGGGAAAAGTGACTGGGCTATTTTCAAATTGTTTTTGGAAATATCTAGCGCAACTACTTGCTTAAACAAAGGAGACAAAACAGGAAGCCATTTGCCAACTGCACAGCCAATGTCAATAACATGATGCCGAGGATTGGCATATTTACGTATGGCTTTTGCAATCCATTTTTTCTTATCATTTTGAAGCACATCAAAAATTTCTTCCTGGTAATGGGGGGCCATTTTCTCCCAGTAATTGCGCTTCATAGATTATTTCTTTTTTTTAGGACTTGCTTTCTTAGTTTTCTTTGGGGCAGCTGTAATTTTCTTTTTTGCAAAAGCACCCGGTACTTGTGTCTCGATGATTGCCTTAATTGCTTCCAGTGAGAGCGCTTTCGCTTCTTCCACTGTGGTGCGAGAGCCGTCTTCCTTTTTGGGGAGATAAATTAATTTTTTTCCATACTTAACCAGGGGTCCCCAGCGTCCATTTTCTAAACTGATTTTTTCTGCTGGCCAGCGGGAAATATATCTGTTCTCTTCTTTTTTAATTTTTGCATCAATCAATTCGTGCATCTCTGCCTCTGTTAAATTTGCAAAATCATATCGACGAGGCACATTAATGAAAATTCCATCCCATTTGATATAGGGGCCAAAGCGTCCGCTTCCTTTTGTAATTGCTTTTTCCTGATAGGTGCCTACGGGTGCATCTGCCCTCTGTTTTTCCTTGATATACCCAATTGCTTTCTCCAGGTCCACAGTGCCGAGATCGGTGCCTTTGGGTAAGGAAACAAATTCTTCCCCCCATTTAACATATGGGCCAAATCGTCCAACGTTTACTGATACTTCCTTGTCTTCATATTTCCCCATCGGCCCTTGTGCGCCAAAAAGTGCAAGTGCCTCCTCAAAAGTTATTGTTTCAATACTCTGTCCAGTAGGAACCTTAGCAAAACGTGGCTTTTCAGTATCATCTGCTTTTCCGATTTGGATCATTGCTCCGTAACGCCCCATACGTGCTATCACGGGTTTTCCAGAATCAGGATCAGTGCCCAGTTCTCTTTCTCCTTTAATTCGCTCTGCCGTTTCAATAGTTTTATCTACATCTTTTTTAAAAGGCTTGTAAAAGTCCTTTATCATGCTGTTCCACTTCAGCTTTCCGGTTGCTACTTCATCAAATTCATTTTCGATTTTAGCAGTAAAGCCATAATCCATGACATCGTCAAAATACTGTAGGAGGAAGTCAGTTACTACCAAACCCAGGTCTGATGGGAATAATTTTGATTTTTCAGCTCCCGTGTTTTCTTGTTCAATTACTTTAGAGATCTTATCATTTTTTAATAGCAGTACTTGAAAATCTCTTCGCGTTCCTTCCTTATCTCTTTTCTCTACATATCCTCTTTTTAAAATGGTAGAGATAGTAGGTGCGTAAGTAGAAGGTCTGCCGATGCCTAATTCTTCTAATTTTTTTACGAGTGAAGCTTCTGTGTAACGCGGTAAAGGACGACTAAATCGTTCTATTGCTTTCATAGAAAGCAGGGGTAATTCCTGGCCCTTTTGAAGGGGTGGGAGCATTCCTTCTTCCTGTTCATTTTCTTTTTCTTCATCATCCCGGTCCTCACGATATACTTTCAAGAATCCATCAAACTTCAAAACTTCTCCGGATGCAGTCAGTTCTTCCTGTTGATTAGTAATACTGATCTGGGCAGTAGTTTTCTCTAACTCGGCATCCGACATTTGGCTAGCCATGGTTCTTTTCCAAATCAATTCATATAACCTTGCCCATTCCGCCTCTTTAATTGTGGCGTTATTCATATAGGTAGGACGAATGGCCTCATGTGCCTCTTGCGCTGATTCGTTCTTGTTCTTAAATTTTCTGAACTGGTGGTATTGCTCGCCGTATTGAGTTCGTACGGTTTCACTAATGGCCGCCAGTGCCGTATCGCTTAGATTGATACTGTCCGTACGCATGTAAGTAATATAACCATTCTCGTAGAGCTTTTGGGCGATGAGCATTGTTCTGGATACACCATACCCTAATTTTCTGGAAGCCTCCTGTTGTAAGGTTGAGGTGGTAAATGGAGGAGCAGGGGAGCGCTTTCCAGGTTTAACCTGAATAGAGGAAACAGTATAATGAGCACCTACACAATTCTTCAAAAATTGATTGGCGCTTTCGGCTGAACTCTGCTTTTTCCCCTCTGCTTTAAATTGCACTAATTTTCCATCTAAGTCTTTTGCTGAAAAAAGCGCTTCTAGTTTAAAGTGACTAACAGGAAGAAAAGTATTGATTTCTCTTTCTCTCTCTACAATCAATCGTACCGCCACACTTTGTACACGACCCGCACTAAGATTGTTGCGCATACTCATTTTTCTCCAGAGTACTGGGCTTAACTCAAATCCTACAATACGGTCAAGTATTCTCCTGGCTTGCTGCGCCATAACCAGGTTCATATCTACTTTTCTGGGCTTTTTTACTGCTGCCTGGATTGCGGGTTTTGTGATTTCATGAAATACGATGCGTTTAGCTTTTTTTGGATCAAGCCCCAGTACTTCACATAAGTGCCAACTGATGGCTTCACCCTCACGGTCCTCATCCGTTGCCAGCCAAACTTCTTTTGATTTCTTAGCGAGTGAAGTCAAGTCTTTGACCACTTTTTCTTTATCCGCTGCTACTTTATATCTTGGTGTAAAATCTTTTTCAAGATCAATCCCCATTCCTGCTTTTTCAAGATCCCTAATATGCCCAAAACAACTTTTCACTTGAAACTCCTTTCCCAGGATTTTCTCGATGGTTTTAGCTTTTGCAGGGCTCTCTACTATTAATAAATTTGTTGCCATTTGTACAAAAAATTTGCTGCCGGAATGGCCGCAAGTTAGGCAAGAATAGGAAAAATTATTTTAAAGCCCATATAAAGCCCCCTTCTTCGCAGAACTATTACCTTTGCAAGCGCTATGTATAAAATTCAATTTACATTTGAACAGTCGGGTTTAAAGCCTATCGTACTTGAAGGGGTAAAGCCTGGACAGAGTTTGCTTGAAACAGCACTCCTTAATAACATTGAACTACATCATAATTGTGGCGGGGTTTGTGCTTGTAGTACCTGTCACCTTTATGTTGAGCAAGGCGAACAATATTTAGAGGAAATCAGCGACAAGGAAGAAGATTTTATTGATCGTGCCGTTAACCCAAGACTCAATTCCAGATTAGGGTGTCAATGCGTGCTCCTGGAAGGACAAGGTGAGCTGAACATTAGAATTCCAGATCAGTCTCAATTTTTAGGTGAATAATAAATATACTATGACACATTTTGAGCCCCCGATAAGTTGGAGCGACCACGAGGATATAGCCCTGAAATTATACGAACGATTTGGTGATGATTTTACTGAAAGTAAGATCTACCGTATCCGATTCACAGATCTGCTAGAATGGGTGTTGGAGATACCTGGGTTTACCGGAAAAAGAGAAGAGAGTACTGAAGGGCATTTAGAAATGATTCAAAGCTCTTGGGTATATGAGTGGCGGGATAATCAAAAGTGAAATATGCAAGTAGTTGCTGCATTTGAAAATGTTCGTGCCTTCTTCTTTGATATGGATGGAGTACTTACTGATGGAACCCTTTTGCTGGCTCCAGACCAAATGCAGCTTCGTACAATGAATATCAAAGATGGTTTTGCCCTACAATTAGCCATCAAAAAAGGCTATTCTATTTTTATTATTTCCGGAGCAGAGAGTCAGCCGGCCAAAGAGCGTCTTCAAAAATTAGGAATTAGTGAGGTACACATGAATGTACCGCATAAAGAAAAATTGGTGTGCGATCTTCTTAAAGAAAAAAATCTTAGCTTCTCGGAAGCTTTATATATGGGTGACGATATTCCGGATTTGGCTGTCATGCATCGTTGTGCTATGGCCTGCTGCCCTGCTGATGCGGTACCTGAGGTTAAGGCGATCGCTCATTTTATTTCCTCTAAATCTGGCGGAAATGGGTGTGTCCGTGAAATAATTGAAAAGGTGATGCGCGTAAGGGGTGACTGGGAGTTCGATTCAGCAATTACCTCCCAATAATTATAAGCGGGATATGCAAACACTTCGTGGGATTTTAAGACTCGTAAGATTACCTAATCTGCTTTTTATTGGGCTCACGCAGTGGTTGTTACAATTTTGTATTTATCAACCTATTTATACAGGTGATCTGCCTGCAGATGATAGCAAGCAATTTTATGCGTTATTAGCTGCGTCTTTGTTGATTGCAGCCGGGGGGTATATCATCAACGATTATTTTGATGTGTCTATCGATGAGGTAAATCGTCCAAGCCGATTAGTGGTAGGCAAATTAATCAGTCGTCGCGGAGCTATGGTGCTGCATTTTATCTGTAGCAGTGGTGGACTTTTTTTTACTTATCAGGCTGTTCGTACTATTTCTCATCTTTATTTAGTCCCACTTAATTTTTTGGCAATCATCTTACTTTGGTTTTACTCTGTTCGCTTTAAAAAAAGTTTTTTAATTGGTAATCTGCTCATATCATTTCTAGTAGCATGGACCATTGTTATTTTTTTTCTATCCAAAATCAATCCACTTGACTTAGTGAAAGGGGAGGAGCTGCGTCAAGCACGCTTTTATCAGTTATGCTCTTTGTACGCCGGTTTTGCATTTCTTTCTACAATGGCTAGAGAGTTGATGAAGGATATAGAAGACAGGGAGGGAGATCGTCGATATGGGTGCAAAACATTGCCTATTGTGTGGGGAATTCCGGTTGCTCGATTTGTTACCTTACTCTGGCTTGTCTTGTTACTAATTTTGTTATTAGTTGTAATGGTGTATCTACTTCAATTTAAAATGCGTTTAGCTTTTGTCTACGCTTTTCTTTTTTTAGTAACTCCGCTTTTTTATTTAATTAAGAATACGGCCCAAGCAACTAGTGAGCAAGATTTTGGCAAACTAAGTAACCGAATGAAGTGGTTTTTATTTGCAGGTATCTTATCTATGATCTTCTTTTATTTTTAATATATGAAGCCATTGGTGCTAGCCTCACAGTCTCCTCGTCGTAAGCAATTATTAGAGTGGGCAAATATTCCCTTCACGGTCTTAGTAAGTGAAGCGGAAGAGTCTTTTCCCCCTAATTTGGCAAAGGAAGATATTCCTGTTTTTATTGCAGCTAAAAAAGCGAGGGCTGTGCAGTCTAGGTGTTCCCCCGATAGTATTGTATTAGCTGCAGATACCATTGTAGTGCTTCAAGACCATATCCTGGGTAAGCCTGTCCATCGGGAGGAAGCAGTTAGCATGTTGCTTTCACTTGCGGGCCTTACACACCAAGTTATTACAGGCGTAGTGTTAACTCAAGGAGATCGTACCGTTAGTTTTTCTCAAACCACATCAGTAACATTTCATCCCCTCACCTTGACGCAGATTGAATATTATGTTGATCAATACAAGCCATATGACAAGGCCGGTGGTTATGCTATTCAGGAATGGATCGGTGTAGTAGGCATTCAATCTATCAAAGGAGATTTTTACAATGTTATGGGATTACCCGTCAGCCGCGTCATTCATCACTTGGAAACATTTAAATAGCCCATTCGCTCCAGTCTACTGTTATTGCTATTTCTGGATGTAAACTTTTAATGACGGGGCAACTTTCACCTGTTTTTTTTAAAATTTCAATGTTGTGTGGTTCAAGTTGATGTAGGGATGCAGGAATGGTTGCCGTTAATTCAATAGCGTTTACTCTTCGAGGGTTGGCAGCCATAATTTTATTGACGCTAAATGTGAATCCTTCCAAAGGGATAGCAAGTTGTTTCGCCTTTATGCCCATTACTGTGAGCATGCAAGATGCCAGACTGGTAGCCAATAGATCAGTGGGCGAAAATTGTTCACCTTTTCCCTGATTATCAGTTGGGGCGTCTGTTAATAACGATGATTGGCTTTGGAGATGAACACATCGGGTTCTTAAATCCCCTTGATACTCAACTGTAGAAGTCATTCTCAATAATTTCCATAAATTTACGTTGATATTTAAAATGAGAGTCGTGCAAAAGTTTTTTCTGGTTTTTATATTGTTGCTACAACTTGCGCAAGTTCAAGCGCAGTTTACCCTGGATCGTCAGGGAAATCGGGACGACAGAAAAGCAGAAAAAAGAAAAAAAATAAATGCGCTCATTCGGCAAGCGGAAGAGGGCACTTTGGTCTATACAAAGCAAAGCGTTTTTGGATTTCAGGCTCGCTCAAATGGATATGGTATTTTGTATGAGCTCGCCAAAATGAAAACACCGCTCAAGTCAATGGTTTACCGTGCTGAGCTAACGGAAATAAAGCATCCTAAAGAAAATCGTTTTCAAAATCTTTCCAACCCATTTTTGTTTATCAGCAATCCGTATATCTACGGAAAGGTGAATAATTTTTATCAGTTATCCCTTGGAATCGGCCAACAAAGATTGATCGGCCAAAAAGGGAATAAAAATGGGGTTTCTGTTTCGTGGAATTACAACGGGGGGCTTGCTCTTGGATTGCTCAAGCCCTATTATGTTCAAGTTGAGGACCCTACTGGTACTGATATCAAATACATCAAGTATACCAAAGCTGATTCTGTCCTTTTTCTGGGACCTTCTATCCTGGGTGCTGGTGGATTTTGGCGTGGATGGAACGAGTTAAAATTAAAACCTGGTTTTTTTGCTAAATCTTCGCTTCGATATGACTACGGAAGGTTCAACGAAGTAGTCAGTGCCTTGGAAATTGGATGCAGCGTTGAATATTATCCGGGAGGGATTCCAATTATGGCGCTTCAGCAGGAAAAGCCACTTTTTTTCCAGGCATACATTGCACTTCTCTTTGGAAGAAGAAAGTAGCGAAGTATTACCTTTGCTTCATGTCTCAATTGCCTGAAAGTATTTCAATTAATCCTACACAGCGTAAAAAGCCTGACTGGCTTCGTGTAAAACTACCTATTGGGGAAAATTATAAGCATGTCAGGCAATTAGTAGACCAACACAAATTGCACACGATTTGTGAAAGCGGTAATTGTCCCAACATGGGGGAGTGTTGGGGGGCTGGAACGGCTACATTCATGATTTTAGGTAATGTTTGCACTCGTAGCTGTGGTTTTTGCTCTGTTGCAACGGGCCGGCCAGATGCCGTTGATTGGGATGAACCTCAACGTGTAGCGGAAGCAATTTTATTGATGAAAGTCAAGCATGCTGTTATTACCTCAGTGGATCGGGATGAGTTGCCAGATGGTGGTTCCACGATTTGGTACAACACAATTAAAGCGGTGAAAGCATTATCTCCAACAACCACGTTAGAAACGCTTATTCCTGATTTCAAGGGAAAAAAATCTGATATTGATCGAATCATTGAAGCTGCACCAGAGGTGGTGAGTCATAATATTGAAACTGTAGAGCGATTAACCCGTCAAGTTAGGGTACAGGCAAAGTACTGGCGAAGTATGGAGGTGATTAGAACTTTAAAAGAGGGGGGAATGCGTACTAAAAGTGGGATTATGTTGGGTCTAGGTGAATCCAAGGAAGAAGTTGTTCAGACATTACACGATTTGAAGGATAATGGTTGCGATGTTGTTACCATTGGGCAATATTTGCAGCCTACAAAAAAGCATTTGCCTGTAGAACGATTTGTTCACCCAGATGAATTTGCTGCACTTAGAGAAATAGGTTATCAGCTTGGTTTAGATTATGTTGAAAGTGGTCCATTAGTACGGTCGTCCTATCATAGCGAGAAACACGTCATACCGGGCTATGGTAGAATGCAATGGGAGTCTGCACACTCAATTTAATTCGATGCCGAAATATATTTTTCTTACGGTTCTTTTATTTCAAAATTTTTACATTGCTGCCCAATCGAATTGGGTTCGCATGGATAGTTTATATACTCCGCTTCCTTCTTCCATGGAAGTATGGAAATCTATTGCACCCGTTGGAGGAAGACCTTCCATTGTTTATTTGGTTCGAGCAAAATTGTCTGATCCTGAATTATTGTTTACGGCAGACACAAGTTTTAAAAGGAGGCTTACGCCAAGCCAGTTTTTTGAGAAAAACAATAAGCCCTTTTTAGTAGCTAACACTAGTTTTTTTTCCTTTGTTACGCATCAAAATCTTAATGTTGTTATTAAAAATCGAAAGCAACTTTCTTATCAAGTGCACTCCATTCCCGGGAAGGGCCGTGATACATTAACCTGGCGTCACCCCTTGGGCAGTGCAATCGGAATTAAAAAAAATCGTACAGCAGATGCGGCCTGGATTTTTACAGATTCAATTTCTAAATATCCCTTGGCTGTACAGGCGCCCGTAATGCCATACAAGGACAGTCAACCTACGCTTAGTAAAAAAATTTTTTTAAGCATACTTCAGTCAAAAAATAAACCCAAACCCTGGAAAATGGAAACTGCAGTGGGGGGTGGACCTATGCTGGTGCAAAATGGAAAAGTTGCAATAGCAAATGAAGAGGAGTTGAAATTTGCAGGTCGTGCAATCGAGGATCGGCATCCTCGTACTGCAATGGGCTACTCAGCTGATGGCTGGTTGTTAATTTTAGTGGCAGAAGGTAGACATCCTGGTAAAGCTGAGGGTTTAACACTCAGACAAACAGCCCAACTGTTGATTGATTGGAATTGCTGGGAGGGACTCAATTTGGATGGGGGAGGCAGTAGTGCGTTACTCATTAATGGAAAACAAACTATTACTCCTTCTGATAAAGAGGGTGAACGAGCAGTCCCTGGCGTATTTCTTATCAAAAGAAATTAATCTTCCTCCCAAATCAGTGCGCTTGCGCCTAATATGGCTGCATCCGCTTCTTTCAGATTACTAAAAACTAACTTGACTTTATTTTTAAATACTTGAACCAGATTAGCCTCCATTGCCTCTCGTGTTGGATTAAGTATTAAGTCACCAGCTTTGGTGAGTCCACCAAACAAAACAATAGCCTCTGGAGAAGAAAACATCACAAAATTGGCAAGGGCTTCGCCAAGAATTTGACCCGTATATTGAAATATGTCAAGGGCAATTTTGTCTCCGGCTATGGCACATTCATAAACTTTTTCGCTGGTGAGCGCTTCTGGGTTAATAGCACGAAGTAAACTTGGAATTGATGGGTTTTGTTCCATCATCTCCAAGGCTGTTTCTCGAACCCCGGTGGCAGAAGCGTAAGCTTCCAGCGGACCGCGGATTCCAGTTCCTTTATGTAGTCGCCCGCCAGGTCTGATGATGGTATGTCCCAGCTCACCCGCAAAGCCATCGTGACCTAACACAATTTTTCCGTTGATAAAAATTCCACTTCCTACGCCAGTCCCTAATGTAATCGTGATAAAATCTTTCATCCCTTTTGCGCACCCATATTGTTGTTCACCGGCAGCAGCAGCATTTGCATCGTTGGTTAGTTTGACGCGCATGCCAAATTTTTCTTGAATCATCGAAGCGAGCGGAACAATTCCTTTCCATTTGAGATTGGCTGCATGTTCAATATTGCCTGTATAATAATTACCATTAGGTGCACCAATTCCAATACCGGCAAACTGGTCGGTTCCACCAGCTTTTTCAATCATAGGCCACAAGTGCTCATGCAAATCACTGATAAAGCCCTGTACAGTTTCCTGTGCATTGGTGAGCAGTCTGCCTTGTTCAAGTATTTTTCCCTCTCTGTCAACTATACCAAATTTTGTATTGGTTCCTCCAATGTCAACACCAATCGCATACATAAAAATTCCTTGTATTTTAACAGTTATTAATGTCCGCCTGGGCCAGCACTAT
>CAIRNW010000145.1 GCA_903879995.1 uncultured Bacteroidota bacterium | reverse complement strand
GGTGGAGCGGACAATTTCTTGGACGAATTTCTTTCGCAGGATCGTTAAAGATTATGAATATACCACACAATCTTCGGTAGCATGGCTCATTTTTGCCAATATGACCATTATGCTTCAGCGAATAAACGTCTAGGCCAAATTAAATTCCCGAACACGCTCTTAATTATTTGTCCAGTTTTTGGGGGGAGGCTCATACTCCCCAATTTTCCTCTCCACTTTTCTCTTTCCGAAATTTCAAAGAACTATAATCGGTTTATCTCCGGAAAAATGTGTATCCTTTCCAAAATAATAATTTACATTTGCATGTCAGCTCTTCAATTTGCAATAAATGATGTATCAACTCATAATTTCAGCACTAGTTTTCATTCCTGGCATAATGGCATTTGCTTTGGGGAAAAAGAAGTTAGCGTTTTGGCTACTTTTGTTCTCCGCTTGTGTTATCAGGCTTATGATGATAGGACTAGATCCTTTTTTACATAATTGGGACGAACGTTTTCATGCCGCAGTTGCAAAGAACATGATGCAATATCCATTCAAACCCATGCTAAGGATGCAAGCATTACTGCCATACGATCCAGCTGACTGGTGTTGTAATTATGTTTGGGTGCACAAGCAACCATTGTTTCTTTGGCAAATGGCTTTATCATTGAAAGCATTCGGAATTAATACCATTGCTTTAAGATTGCCTAGTGCTATAATGGGCACTTTTACTACATTCTGTATATATGAAATTGCACGAATATGGTCGCGAAACGAAGTTGCCAGCTATCTTTCAGCTCTTCTTTTTGCAACTTCATATTATAGCCTTGAATTATGTTCAGGAAGGATGTCCCTTGATCACAATGACATAATGATGGGTGGTTATGTCACTGCAGGTATCTGGGCATTTTGCAAGTATTCCGAAGACAAAAGGTTAAAATGGGCGGTTATAGCGGGAGTATTTGTTGGTTGCGCTGTTTTGGTGAAATGGCTTACAGCTCTGCTGGTTTTCGGCGGCTGGGGAATCTGGTTAATTACTAATCCTGAGAACAGAAATAATTTTAAATTATATAAACATTTTGCGGTGGCAGTTTTGTCATGTGTAATTGTGTTTCTACCATGGCAGATTTACATTAGGTTAGCCTTTCCAGTTGAGAGCGCAGCTTCCTATGCTTACAATTATAAGCATATTTTTGAAGATCTTGGCCACCCCGGTTCTGCTTGGACACACTTGAATTTTATGACCACTGCTTACAGTGGGCCATTCTTTCTATTAATGTTGGTTTTAGGTGCAGTTCTGTCATTGCGTATCAAGTCATTCAACCGTTCTCTGAGTTTCGCGATGGTTTCGATGTATGTGGTCGTCTATGCTTTTTTTTCACTGATCGTAGCAACTAAAATGCCAGGACTGACATTTCCGGTGTCGGCAATAGGATATATCTGGATCGGAACGTGCTTGCAATTTATTTCATCAAACACTAACAGGCTTTTATCAAAAATACCGACACGGTTTCTTCCGGTATCTGGTTCAATTATTATGTTTGCTTTAATAATGCATTCCTATAGACCGGACAAAATTGCAGAGGCGCGACTTTACAACTCACCAGAGAGAATTTCGAAAATACACAACACAGAAATATATCGCCAACTTGATAAATACGTAACACCGGATGAAATAATTCTAAATTGTAAAAGTTTTGAAGATACTGAAGTGCGTTTCTGGCAGCCCAATAATGCTTATCACTGGTACCCGAAACAACCTCAGGTTGATAGCCTATTAAATCTTGGCTACAAACTCGTTGCGTTCCAAGATCATAATGATCAGGGCCTTCCAGATTACATAAGTCAGAATCCACGTATAAGAGTAATCAATCTTCAATTGCAATAAAAGTGGAATGGACAGGAATTCGGGCAGCTTATTAGAGGTACTGTGTCAAAAACAAGCCATTGGCCAAGAATTTTCACAATGTTTTCCTTTGTCCGCGAGACTGTTTAAAATTCTGTGTCAGGTGAAAAAGTGCTGACTTTTCACCTGACACAGTCAACCATGAAAGGTATAAAGAAAGAAGATTTCGACTATCCAGAATTTTCGAGACTGTTCAGACTTCTGTGTCAGGGTTATTCTTTGAAGATTCGAGCGTTCCCTCATTCTTATATTGCCCACTGAATTAAGTGGTATTTTTTTCCAAGCGAACAACAGGAAAGGACAATGCCCTTATGCTGAGAATCGCGAGCTGTTTGGTCGGTACACAACGAGGCACGTCAATTTATTTGTTGTGGTATACTGCCCAGGGATTTTTGTATCAAAGCACCTCATCAAACTAACCAAAGTGGCCGTGCTGCGTCTCGAAAAGTTCTTCTGGAGGTTCAGTTCCCTCACTCAATCCTCAAACAAACTCATTTTTGTCCCGTTCATCTCCTTCAATTTGGCCCGATAAACCTTGTGGGGCAGATACGGCCGACCGTGCTTCGCCTGGTGGTAGGCCATACGGCAGGGATTGCAGCAGAACAGTTGCCACTTGGTGCGCTCAGGGTAGGGTTTGCCGCACTGTTTGCATGGTTTCATGTACGGATTGGGTACCTAAGGCGGCTTGCTGGTGGTCACCCTGGCAGGCTTTGTTTCCAGTTCCTCCAGCAGTGGCGTGAGTGCCTCAAACTCCCGGATTTTGGCCCGCAGCCGGTAACTCAG
>CAIRNW010000144.1 GCA_903879995.1 uncultured Bacteroidota bacterium | reverse complement strand
CTGCTACCGGTCCTTTTGTGGCTGATGGTGTAACAACCAATAATCCTCGGTTTTATTACATTGAAATTGTTCTCAGCTGTGTAGATCGCGCCAAGCAACTACAAAAAATAAGAATCAGCAATGTGTCTACTGGTGCCAATGCTCCCTTTCCCAATGCTGTAATTATGGGGGCTTCTGGTATTGCATTTTCCCAAACCATTACGCCCACTATCACCGCCTCTGACTGTAATGGTCCCAATGGGAGTATAGCACTCAATGTTACCGGTTCAACGGGCCCTTATAATTTTTCCTGGAATACCGCGCCCACGCAAAGCACAGCCACAGCTTCTAATTTACCACCCGGCAATTATACTTGTACCATTACAGATTTAGCAGGTTGCTCAGCTTCATTTAATGGCACTATTGCATTGAATAATAATGCAACTATTACCGCAACTGCTACACCAGCTTCCATTTGCGAAGGCGGCTCCACTCAGTTGGGTATTAATCCTGGGGCGGGCGCACTCACTGATTTTACCTGGACACCTGGAAATCTTACAGGCTCCAGTCAAACGGTTTCTCCTCTTACCACCACTACCTATATTGTTACAGCTACAAACGCTTTGGGTTGTAGTGCGGCTTCTCAAATAACTGTACAAGTACAAACAAAACCCGCTCCTCCAGTTGTGAACCCTGTTTCAGTTTGCAGTGGTGGTAATGCATTATTGGCGGTTAGTGCACCTTCTCCAGCTTTGACCTACAGTTGGTTTTCAGCAGCAACGGGGGGCACTGCTTTGCAAACTGGCAATTCCTACGCCCTTTCAGGTGTAACGGCCCCTGCTACTTATTATGTGGAAGCATCCAGTTCTGCCGGTTGCATTAGTGATACACGTGCAACGGCTACTCTCACAGTGAATCCCATCCCTGCAGATGCACAAGTAAGTAATGTTAGTGTTTGTCCCGGTTCAGATGTGACGTTGCAGGTTCAAAATGTAAATACAGCCACAGTAACGTATCGTTGGTATCCCACGCCAACAGGAGGGGCACCGGTTGCAACCGGATATAGTTTTTCATTGGTGGGTGTTTCCGCGCCTTCCACCTGGTATGTGGAGGGATATAGTACTGCAGGATGTATCAGTGCCGCTCGTACAGCTATTCAAGTTACGTTGGTACCTCGTTTAGCAACTCCGGTAGTAACTGTAAGTGCAATTTCTTTCTCGTCACTTACTTTTACCTGGCCTGCCATTACTGGCGCTACAGGTTATCAGGTCAGCACAAATGGCGGCAGTACATTTAGTACTCCCAGTAGTGGTGCAACAGGGTTGAGTCATACCATTGATGGATTGCCTGGTAATACCACCATTACAATTCTTGTTCGTGCCGTTGGTGCAAAAATTTGCGAAACTAGTTTACCCGCAGGACCTATCTCGGGTACAACATTAAGTACCCGAGAAATTTTTGTGCCCAATGCTTTTACTCCCAATAATGATGGGAAGAACGATGTGGTCAAGGTATTTGGAAATTACATGAGTACAATTGACCTGCGAATTTTTAATCAGTGGGGACAGTTAATTTATCAAACCACCGATCCAACGCAAGGGTGGGATGGGAAACACAAAGGAAAATTGCAGCCGGTGGGTGTCTATCCGTATATTCTGAAAGTGGTGCGTCAAGATGGAACGATTGTCAACAAAAAAGGATCAATTAATTTAATTCACTAACATGAAAAGAACTTTCATTTTCTTTTTTCTTTTGTTCAGTGGATGCTGCACAGCGCTCTTTGCACAAACGGATCCCCATTTCTCTCAGTTTTATGCGTACCCATTAGGAATCAATCCTGGGTTGGCGGGTGTGAATGAGGGTGATTTTCGTGCCAATGCTGTTTTCAGAACACAATGGAGTCAGGTAATGACTCCCTACCAAACAAAAGGGTTATCCGCAGATATTGTAACGCCAAAGAATTTGAATTTTGGAATTAATCTACTAGATCAGTCTGCAGGAGATGGCGGTTATCACTACCAACACGGATATCTTACCATTGCTTACAGTGGTGTTCGTTTTGGTGAGGATGATAATCAACAGATCACTTTTGGAATCCAGGTAGGGGCATTGGCTAGAAAATTTGACCCTAGTAATTTTCAGTTTGGGGATCAATGGAACTCCATTAGCGGATATGATCCTGGAGTTTCCAGTGCTGATCAATTACAACGTACCTCGTCCAGTGATTTGGATATTGGTGCAGGTGTTTCTTATGCTGATGCCAGAGAGCTTCGTCCCGTACGTTTTTTTGGAGGAGTGGCTGCTTTTCATTTGAATCGTCCACAAGATCCTTTTGTTACGCAATCCATTGCACAATCCATACCAATGCGATTAGTTGCGCACGGGGGATTCCAATGGGCAATTTCAGAGCGCTTATCCATAACCCCCCAGTTTTTAGTAGCAAAACAAGGAACTGCTATGGAACAAATGGCTGGTTTTTCCATTCGAACCCCCTTTGCTTCTTCGACTGATTTGGTTGCCGGGGTTAATTACCGAATCAATGATGCCCTGGTACCCTATCTTGGCTTTGGCTATCAACAGTGGGTTTTCGGGATTGCATATGATGTAGCTGCTGGCCAAATTGGTAAGGCACTCCCTGGAACCAGCAGTTTGGAGGTTTCAGTTTCCTATACGGGAAGAAAATCGGGCAGGCCGATTCGTTATCTTTCTTGTCCTCGCTTTTAAGTATTGGTAATCAGTTTTTTGTGCTAAAATCCAGTAGGGTAGTTTACGGCAAAAAACAGTTTTCATTTTTTGGTAGTTCAACGCGTCATCTTTACCTTTGCTCTCCCAAAAATAAGGGTCTAGAATGCCTACTATTCAACAGTTAGTAAGAAAAGGACGTGAGATTATCAAAGCGAAGAGTAAATCAAGAGCGCTTGATCAATGTCCACAGCGCCGTGGTGTTTGCACCAGGGTTTATACCACTACTCCAAAAAAACCAAACTCTGCCCTACGTAAAGTGGCAAAAGTTCGTCTCACCAACAAGGTTGAGGTTATCGCTTATATCCCAGGAGAGGGTCACAACTTACAGGAGCACTCCATCGTATTGATTCGTGGTGGTCGTGTGAAGGATCTTCCAGGTGTACGTTACCACATCGTTCGTGGTTCATTGGATACAGCCGGTGTAAAGGATCGTAAGAAGAGCCGTTCCAAATACGGTACTAAGAAAGAAAAAGCCAAAAAGTAATTTAAGAATTTTCTAATAGCACAATACCATGCGTAAAGCACAAGCCAAAAAACTTCCCTTAGCTCCAGATCCTCGTTTTAACGATAAACTCGTTACTCGTTTTGTCAATAACCTAATGTGGGAAGGAAAAAAGAGTGGCGCTTTCACAATTTTCTACACAGCATTGGAGAAAGTTGCAAAGCAAACCAGTGAAGATGGATATGAAGTATGGAAAAAAGCGCTAGCGAACGTGGCTCCTTCTGTAGAAGTACGTAGCCGTCGTATCGGAGGTGCAACTTTTCAGATTCCCTCAGAAGTTCGTCCTGATCGTCGTATCTCGCTTAGCATGAAATGGCTGATTCGTTACAGCCGCGAGCGCAATGGCCGCAGCATGGCAGATAAATTAGCAAATGAGATTGTTGCAGCTAGCAAAGGCGAAGGCGCTGCTTTTAAAAAGAAAGAAGATACGCACCGTATGGCTGAAGCGAACAAAGCTTTTGCACACTTCCGCGTATAAGTTGAAATAATTGATAAAAGGGAACCCCGCTCATGCGGGGTTTTTTTATACATCTTCTTCAGCAAAAGAAAGCGTCAATGAAGAAAGGGTGGTAGTTACTTTTCTGCAATCAACACCTGCAGTCTCCAGCATTTTTCTGGATGCAATGGCACTGTCTTGTCCATTATATTTATCGGATAAGTAAATCACTTCTTTGATGCCAGCTTGAATAATGGCTTTTGCGCACTCATTACAGGGGAATAAAGCTGTGTATATTCTGCAACCTTGCAATGACATTCCAATATTATTCAAAATGGCATTCAACTCAGCATGACAGACGTAAGCATATTTAGTATCCAGAAAACTGCCTTGCTTTTCCCAGGGAAATTCGTTGTCATCACAGCCTGCTGGAAGACCATTGTAACCGGCCCCCACTATTTTATTTTGGGCATTGACAATACAAGCACCTACCTGGGTGCCTGGATCCTTGCTTCGACGGGCTGACAAAAGTGCAACACCCATGAAGTATTCGTCCCAGCTGATATACGCTTCTCGTTTTTTAGTGGCCAAGTTTTTTTTGCAGATTTTGGTTAATCGCTTCCAAAAATTCTTCTGTATAGAGATAATGTTCTCCGTGCTTTACTTTATTTCCGTGAATACAGACTGCAAGATCCTTGGTCATTTTACCTGATTCAACCGTATCAATACATACCTGTTCCAGGTTTTCACAAAAGCTGATCAAGTCCTTATTGTTATCTAATTTCCCCCTAAAGGCTAAACCTCTTGTCCAGGCAAAAATGCTGGCTATTGGATTAGTGCTGGTGGGCTTTCCTGCCTGATGATCGCGATAATGGCGGGTAACGGTACCATGTGCAGCTTCTGCTTCCATGGTTTTGCCATCAGGTGTTATCAACACAGAAGTCATTAAGCCAAGTGAACCAAATCCTTGGGCAACCGTGTCACTTTGCACATCCCCATCATAGTTTTTACAGGCCCAAACAAAGTTTCCGTTCCATTTTAAGGCGCTGGCCACCATATCGTCAATTAATCGGTGTTCATATACAATACCCGCTGCATCAAAGGAAGATTTAAATTCCTGTTCATAGATCTCCTGAAAAATATCTTTAAAACGCCCATCATATTTTTTCAGGATTGTATTTTTTGTAGAAAGATAAAGTGGCCACTTTTTACTCAGCGCCATATTGAAACAAGAGCGAGCAAAGCCACGAATACTCTCCTCGGTGTTATACATGGTCAGGGCAACTCCATCACCTTTGAAATTATACACTTCCAATACTTGTGGTGCACTTCCGTCTTCTGGGGTAAATGTCATTGTAAGTTTACCTTTTCCTTTGATGACAGTATCGGTAGCACGATACTGATCGCCGAAGGCGTGTCTTCCTACAATAATGGGTGCAGTCCAGTTAGTAACCAATCGAGGTACATTGCTGATCACAATGGGCTCTCTGAAAACGGTGCCATCCAGAATATTTCGAATGGTTCCATTTGGGCTCTTCCACATTTGTTTCAGCGAAAATTCTTTAACCCGAGCTTCGTCGGGTGTAATTGTTGCGCATTTGATACCAACACCATATTTTTTTATAGCCTCCGCTGCATCAATCGTAACCTGATCATTGGTTTGATCTCTGTACTCAATACCAAGGTCAAAATATTTGATATCCACATCCAGGTAGGGTGTGATCAATTTGTCCTTGATAAACTTCCAGATGATTCGGGTCATCTCATCGCCATCTAATTCTACTACGGGGTTCTGAACTTTGATTTTTGTTGCCATATTTATCAGTTATTACATTAAAATGGAGGCGCAATATACCAACATTAGCCCAACGCCACATCCAGAATCATCATTACTAAAAATCCGAAAATAAAAGCTAACACAGAACGGTCGGTATAGCGATCACGCTGGGTTTCCGGTATTACTTCTTCTACCACTACAAATATCATGGCCCCGGCTGCAAAAGCGAGGGCAAAGGGAAGAATTGGTTGGACATATACCACCGCCAATGCCCCGATTACACCGGCTACAGGCTCCACAATGGCAGAAAGCTGACCATACCAAAAACTCTTGAACCTACTCACCCCATTCCGACGAAGAGGCATGGAGACCGCAATCCCTTCAGGGAAATTCTGAATTCCTATTCCTATAGCCAATGTGATAGCCCCCACCAGTGAAGCATTTTCCATTCCCAAAGAGGCAGCACCAAAGAGCACTCCAACCGCAAGTCCCTCTGGGATATTGTGCAGTGTAATGGCCAGAATCAGTAATGTGGTTTTGTGTAGCTTGGTTTGAACTCCTTCCGTCTCCTCCACACCAAAATTGATATGTAAATGGGGAGTGAATCTGTCGAGTGTAAAAATAAATAGGGCTCCTGCTAAAAATCCAACTGCTGCCGGCATCCATTTTAAACCGGGGTACATGGATTCAGACATTTCAATAGCTGGATTTAAAAGTGACCAGAAACTTGCCGCCACCATAACGCCACCGGTAAAACCCAGCATGGGGTCAAGCAAGGATCGACTCATGGTTTTAAAGAAGAATACCAGCGAAGCACCCAGGGCAGTAACCAGCCAGGTGAAAGTGGTTGCTAGTAAAGCAGCCCATATCGGTCCAATCGAGGAGAAAAATTGTTGTAATTGTTCCATAGCACCAGTCTTCTAACTACTTCGCGAAATTACTGAATTGTGTCTATTGCATCAGACTCCCATATCCAAATAAAAGGGTAAATTGGGTCTTATGTTTAGAAGGCAATTTCAACTATTGGCTTTCACAATATGCTTAATAGTGGCTGGTTGTGCAGAGAAGAAAAAGATTCTGCTTTCTGGTGAGGAACCTGTCACTCCTTCAGATTTCATTAGCTTTTTTGATCCGCTTTCAAAACCAATTACTCTTGCCGACTCTCTTTTAACTAAAAAATATGCTGATTCATTGTCAATCAGTATTCCCATATTGCGCGGGGTGCTACCGGATTCCGTACTCCAGCCATTTATCAATAAAAAAGAAAAACCAAGTTTTCATGCCATCGGAAAAATTGAAGTACCCGATGCAGAAAAATATGTGTTAATCCATTATGCCAGCCGTTCCAAGCGTCTAGTATGGGTGTTGGTTTTTGACAAGGAATTACTTTTTCAATCTGTTACATCCTTCTTTTATCCCTTACCCGAAAAAGGGATTCAGCAGTCCTTGCTGATCGATCGAAAATTTTTGTTTTCCGTACTGCAGCTCAGAAAAAATGCCGATGCATCGTTTAGCGAGGGTAAATCGGTATATGTATACAATGAAGCAGCCAAGCAGTTCACCCTGATCATGACTGAAGCCTTGGAGGATAAAGTGGAAGAGTTAATCAATCCCATTGATACACTTCCCGCAACCCGTAAGTATATGGCGGATTATACGCAGGGAAAAATGAATTTGGTATCAATCCGAGATGGACGAAAACCAGACCGATTTACTTTTTTTATTCACTTTGAAAAAAGAAATGGGGAATGCACCGGCGAACTTAAAGGTGAGGCATTTTGGAAATCACCTACCAAGGCTGAATACAGACAAGCAGGAGATCCTTGTGTCTTACAATTTGTTTTTTCCAATGGCGGTGTACGAATACAGGAACAGAATTGTGGATCCCGCCGTAGTGCTGGCTGCTTATTTGATGGTTCTTTTGTTCGTAAAAAAACTCCTCGAGTTAAAAAGAAGAGCTAAATTGCAGCTTCGTGTAAAAAAGACACATTATGAGTTTTTCTCCCTATAAAGTTCCTTATACCCTACAGGACCGTTTCAGTAAACGCGTAGCCTATTTTTCAATGGAGTTTGCGGTACATCAGCCGTTGAAAATATACAGCGGAGGATTGGGTTTTCTTGCAGGCTCTCACCTTCGAAGTGCTTACGAGCTTCAGCAAAACATGATCGGTATTGGTATTCTTTGGAAATATGGTTATTACGATCAGGCTCGCAATCAGGATCAAACGCTAAATGTGACATGGCACGAAAAGGAATACAGTTTCTTGGAGGACACCGGTATAAAATTTCAGGTTACAATTCATGAGCATCCGGTTTGGGTGAAAGCTTTGTACTTAAATCCTGAAACTTTCAAGACGGCTCCTTTGTTTTTATTGACAACTGATTTGCCTGAGAATGATTATGTATCACAAACAATCACACATCGACTGTATGATGCAAATGTGGCCACCAAAGTTGCACAGTTTATCTTGTTGGGTGTAGGCGGAGCTAAATTGATTGACCTCCTGGGATTTCAGCCTGAGCGCTACCATTTTAATGAAGCACATGCTATTTCTGCTGCATTTTATCTGTATCGGAAGTTTGATCAAAATTTGGAGGAAGTAAAAAAGCGGGTTGTATTTACAACACACACTCCCGAAGAAGCAGGCAATGAGAAGCATGATATTTATCTCTGCTACCGAATGAGTTATTTCTGTGGATTAACGGTGGAGCAAGTCAAATCTTTAGTGGGAGATGATAGTGATCAATTTAATCACTCATTAGCGGCACTTCGGTTTGCACAGCTTTCCAATGGAGTTTCAAAATTGCATGGGGATGTGTCAAGAAAAATGTGGGGAAAACAGGAGGGGATCTGCCCCATCATCTCCATCACCAATGCGCAGAACTGGCGCTATTGGGCAGATAAGCAACTGTATCGTTTCATGGAAGCGGGCGATAATTATGGGATGGACGATCGAAAGCAGTACTTGAAAAAAAGAGCATTTGAGATTGTGGCCGATCAGACGGGAAAACTTTTTAATCCTTCTGTATTTACCATCGTTTGGGCACGTCGTTTTGCCGGCTACAAACGAGCGGGTTTAATTACTACACATGAGGAAAGATTTGCCAAGTTAATGTCAAACAAACGTTATCCGGTGCAATTGATTTGGGCTGGTAAGCCTTATCCCATGGATCACCCGGCTATCAGTGAATTTAACCAATTGGTTCACCTGAGCAAACAACATAAGAACATGGCCGTATTGATAGGGTACGAACTTACCTTGTCCAAACGGTTAAAACAAGCTGCTGATTGCTGGTTGAATAACCCTCGTGTACCTCGGGAAGCATCGGGTACCAGTGGAATGACAGCGGCAATGAGTGGGGCTATAAATTTTTCTACTGATGATGGCTGGATCCCTGAGTTTATCAACCATGGTCATAACGGTTTTGTAGTTCCTAAGGCGGATTATGAAAATATGGCTGTGCATGAGCAGGACGAATATGATTTAAATAAACTCTACGATATTTTGGAAAACGAAATTCTTCCTCTTTACTACGACAAGTATGATACGTGGAGACAGGTCATGAAAAATGGAATGCAAGATGTCCGTTTTGCTTTCGATAGCAACCGAATGGCGGAAGAGTATTATAAGTTACTCTACGCTTGATAGTTCGCTAACACAGCATCTAAAGAGGTTGTTCCAGGTACGAGCGCGAGTAAACGTTCGATAACGCCCTCCACTAACGCATCAGGGCAGGAGGCGCCACTTGTAATTAAAATATGTAAGGGTCGCTTAGTGGGTAAAAAGTCGGAAGTTATTTTTTCTGTCTGTGTATGCATATCGTAATGCATGATGGAGCTTTCGCTTAAAATTTTTTGAGCGCTTTCTATATAATAAGTGGGCAGTATTAATTCGCAAAGTTCAACTAAGTGCGAGGTGTTGGAGGAGTTGTATCCACCCACCACCATAGCTAGATCTGCCGATTGCTGTAACATTCCTTGCACAGCTGTTTGGTTGTCCAGTGTAGCATAACAAAGTGTATCCCGCGTATCAGCCACTTGTTCCTCCTTGCCTTCTTTTTCTAAAATTGTAGTTTTCAAGAAGTCAGCTATTGCTTGTGTATCACTTGCTAACATGGTAGTTTGGTTAACCACTCCGATGCGTTTTAAGTCCACGACCGGATCAAAGTTTACCGAATATTGATTGGAAAAAATAGCGAAAAACTCAGCCGTTGATTTATCACCACGAATAACGGCAGCAAGTTGTTTTGCCTCTTCCATGTCTTTGATCACCATCGCTGGCCCATGTGCAGCAGCGTGTGAGAAAGTAGCCCTGGTTTCCTCATGTGTTGGTTTACCGTGGATGATTACCGTAAAGTTTTTCTTTGAAATAGCTTCACTACGGTTCCATACTTTTTCAACAAAGGGACAGGTAGTGTTGTATGCTGCTGTAGTAATTCCTCTTTCATGCAGTTGGCTCTCAATCTCGCGGGTGGTGCCAAACGCTGGGATCAAAACAATATCTTCTTTGTTCAATTCGTCAAAAGGAATCAGCGTGTGTCCGGAAGTATCCTGTAAAAAGCGAATACCTCTGGATAGTAGATCTGCATTTACCTGTGGGTTGTGGATCATTTCGCTGAGGAGAAAAATACGCTTGCCCGGGTTTTGCTCCAATGTTCTAAATGCAATTTCAATGGCGTTTTCTACCCCATAGCAGAACCCAAAATGTCTAGCTAATGAAATTTGGAGGGGGCCAAAATCAAGCAGGGTGGGCGTGAAATCTTTTTTCATCCGATCCTGCTCTTTTCTCTTTTTCTTAATCGCACTGATCAGTGGACTGCGATAAATGATCGGTACGTCAAAGCCTTTCATACTGCAAAGATAGGGTCCCTCTTTTTTGTATATTGCTAAAAATAACGCTATGTATACTCGCTTGTTTGCACTAGTGTTCTCACTGTTCTTGCTTTCTTGTAAACTCATGCCCCGGCAGGAGGCTGTATCTGAAAAACCAATTCATATGAACGGACCCTTTGTGACCCCGGACTGGGTAGGACACACCACAATTTATGAGGTAAATCTTCGTCAATACACACCTGCTGGCTCCATCCTTGCTTTTATGCAAGAACTGCCACGTTTGAAAGAACTAGGGGTGGAAACATTATGGTTTATGCCATTAACTCCTATTGCTAAGCAAAATAGGAAGGGTAGTCTGGGAAGTTATTATGCATGTGCTGACTATGTAAGTATCAATGCAGAATTTGGTACGGCGGAGGATTTTAAACTATTGGTTACGCAGGCACACCAAATGGGTTTTAAAATTATTATTGATTGGGTTGCTAATCATACCGGTTGGGATCATCAATGGACTAAACAGTTTCCTGATTATTATTTAAAGGATACGGCAACAGGAACTTTTCAGATTGCCTCTGGCATGGATGATATCATTGAACTTGATTTTTCGAATCCTGCCTTGCGTCGAGCCATGATCGACGCTATGAAATACTGGGTTACTCAATTTGATATCGATGGATTCCGCTGCGATCTTGCTTTTTGGGTCGAATTAGATTTTTGGAAAGAAGCTCGTGCTGAGTTAGATCAAGTGAAGCCTTTGTTTTGGTTTGGGGAGTATGATGAGCTAGAGAAGCCAGCGTATGGACAGGTATTTGATGCCAGTTACACTTGGACCTGGATGCATCGGGCAAAAGATTTTTACCAGCAAAAATGGGCCTTAGACTCTCTCTATACGGTGCTTAACCGATATGACCAATTAGGCGATTCTACCTTTCGTGCTTGGTTTACCACAAATCATGACGAAAACAGTTGGAATGGAACCGAGTATGAAAAGTATGGTGAAATGGCTCGGGCACTTGCTGTTTTTAGTATTACTTGGAATGGTGTTCCCTTGATTTATTCTGGACAGGAGATGGGAAATCGAAAGCGAATTCTGTTTTTCGAAAAAGATTTATTTGAAAGAGGTCCGGATGCTGACTATTTGCAATTTTTTTATACTACGTTAACGCGATTGAAAAAAACGCATCCAGCCTTACATACAGGTGATCCCGCTGGTAAGACTTATCGGATAAAAACTACTGCACCGGAACAAGTGTTTGCTTTTCTTCGGAAAAATGGTCAAAAGGAAGTGTTGGTTGTATTAAACCTATCAGGCCAAAACAATTTGCATTTTGACCTGATAGATCCAATGATCAATGGGATTTACCGAAATGTATTTTCGGGTGCTGCTAATGATTTCAAAATGGGGACTCCATTTGAAATGCAGGCATGGGAATACCTAGTTTACGAAAAGTAACTATTCCTCCTCCTGCGCAAGCATAACAGGGTAACGATACAAGCCTTCATATCCATCGTAAAACCCTTCCAGATTTAGGTTTTCACCACGTGTGGAAGCAATCGCTCTACTTAACTCTTCGATTGTAGAGACGGGAACTCCGTTGATGCTGGTAATGATAAATTCTTCCTGCATTCTGGTCCGGCTCAGTGGCCCGCCTTTTAAAATTCGTTTCACACGAATTCCGCCCTCAGCATCGTTACGTTGCGTTACTTTTTTATCAGCATTTTCAAGTTCGGCTCCTAGCAATTCTCCCAATGAGTTGGCGGCAATATTTCCATAATTACCTTGATCTGCTTTTAAAGTGGCAGCGGTAGTATAGTCTTTTCCTTCCCGTTTGTACTGTATGGAAATTTTCTCACCTGCATTCAAGGAGGCAATGGTACCTTGTAACTCACTCCAGGAGGTGATGGGGATTTCGTTGATCTTTTTAATCACATCTCCTTTTTTTAAACCTGCTGCCGCTGCAGCTCCATCCGGCGCAACTGTTCCCACATAAGCACCGTCAGTGGCGTTCACATTTCTGCCATCAGACATAATACCCAGGTAAGGTCTTTTAACATCTCCGAATTTTATCAAGTCGTTCACAATTTTTTTAGCGAGGTTGACAGGAATGGCAAAGGAATAGCCTGCATAAGTCCCTGTAGGGGCATAGATAGCTGAGTTGATTCCAATGAGTTGTCCATCTGTTGTTATTAGTGCACCGCCGCTGTTACCCTGGTTAACGGCTGCATCTGTCTGAATGAAGGATTCTATTGGTGTTTGACTCTGGCGTCCATTTACTCCAATGGAACGACCTTTTGCACTAACTATACCGGCAGTTACAGTAGTTTCCAATGTTAAGGGGTAGCCAATTGCCAACACCCATTGCCCCAATTTTACATTATCTGAATTGCCGTACACCAGATAAGGGAATCCAGTTCCATCAATTTTCAGAACAGCAATATCACTGCTGGGATCTTTCCCAATCACTTTTGCTTTATAGGTTTTTTTATTGTTGAGGGTTACATTGATTTCCTCAGCTACGCCAGTGCCGCCATCAGAGATAACGTGATTGTTTGTTACAATATATCCGTCATCGCTTATCAGTACACCACTTCCGGAGGCGCGTTGCTCCGGCTGCACTTGCGGGTAATTAAAAAACTGATCAAAAAAGTCGTCAAACATTCCACCTCTGTTACGCGGCAGTTGGTTAGTAATTTTTTTTGCAGGCGTTTTAGTTTTAATATGAACTACAGCTGGTACAGCAGCTTGCGAAGCTTTGGTAAAATCAGTCACCTCAGTGCCAGGGGCAGCATTGAAGAACCCTGCATAGTTTGCCGGAGTCTTTCCATCCGTTGATTGAGTAAATGCGGTAGCACGGGAATTGGCGTATTTGCCATACAGCCAAACACTAGATACGGAAGTAAGGGCGCTTATTCCCATCACTAGTAGTATTTGTTTCCATTTCATAAGTTGAAAAAGATTTTTATTACGTGAACAAATTTTATGCCTGTCTTGCAAAATAACAAACTGTCAGTTGGTCCTACGGGGAGGCGTGCCAGTTTAACATTTTTTTGTTCAAAAAGTCTAACGTGTTTACCCCATCTGCATAGTCTGTAAGAGAAGGGTGCTGGCTACTTCCAAAGGGTAAAAAATTTTTACCAATAATTGCTTGGATATCGGGGTGCGTTGAAAGTTGGTCAGCTAGAATTGCAAAATTTTCGACAAATTCATAGTTAATTTGACTTACTGGAGCAAAACAATTTTTTTCCTCTATCATCAAGATAGTACCGTTTGTCATGTAATACTGTTTGTTCAAGATGTACAACGCTAAATTATAGTCGTAATTGTTTTTGTATTTGTGAAAGTCTGAAAGCCAGTTGAACTTCTTAAAGGCCTCCAGTAAGGGGATGAAGTTGTAGTCCAAGGGCAGAAATAGTTTTGTCACATTCCTGCAGCCCAGTCCAAAATAAAGATGCACATCGCTGGCCAGCCTTTCCAGTTCTTCCGGGGTTTCATTCCCTTGTAAGACAGCCACAGAGGTTTTGTTTTTTCGAATAATATGGGGGTATTTGCCAAAATAGTAGTTGAAATAACGAGATGAGTTGGTGCTGCCCGTAGCTAGAAAAGCGTCACAGCCAGTAAGTCGGTCTGTCAATTGGTTAAAAGTGGCAATTGATGGAGACCATTCTATCAATTTGCTTAGTAAATGAGAAAATAAGACACTGTCTTTGGATGAAAGTTTTAGCTGGGCATGGTGTCCTGAAACAAAAACGCAAAGCCAATCATGGAACCCTACCATGGGGATATTTCCGGCCATCACAAGCCCCACTTTATAGGGCTTGTTTTGTTTAACTGGAATCTTTTCCTCATTTACCCAAGCGTTCAGTGCCTGTTCGTTTAGCCAGTTACAGGCAATTGAATGAGTGGCTGTGCTTACAAATGAAGGGATGAACCATCCATTTTCATGCGAAGCCCTCTCTTGTGCGGCCAGCCAGCTCGGCTCTTGACTTTTCATATAATCGCCAAGTCGGGCAAGTAGAGAAATTCGGTCTTGTAAATTCATGCTGGTCCGTTAAATTTGTAGGGTACAAAATTACTCCACAACTAATTACTATTTTATGGCAATAAAGATTACTGAAGAATGTATCAATTGCGGTGCTTGTGAACCAGAATGTCCCAACAATGCCATTTATGAAGGCGGAGTAGAATGGGCTATTGCGGACGGTACCACAGTGAAAGGTGGTTTCACCCTCATGGATGGAACCCAGGTTGATGCCAGCCAAAAGAACGCACCCATTGCCACTGAAACCTATTACATTTCACCCAACAAATGCACCGAATGTCAGGGATTCCACGAGGAGCCACAATGTGCGGCTGTTTGTCCGGTAGATTGCTGTGTTCCTGATGAGCTCTATCGTGAAACAGTGGAGGAGCTGCTTAATAAAAAAGATAAACTTCATATCTAATCAGCAACATGTTGCCCATCCACATTGCGTTGGTAACAGGGGGGTACTCAGGTGAATCAGTTATATCCTATCGCACTGCACGTACCATTCAACAGCAGCTTGATCCTGCCAAGTATCATACTCACTGGATTGATATCACCATGGATGGCTGGTATTACCAGGACCAAACAGGGGAGCGTTGGCCAATCGATAAGAATGATTTTAGTGTTGCACTTCCCTCTTCAAGACTTGTTTTTGATGCCGTTTTCATTGCATTGCATGGTACTCCAGGCGAGGATGGAAAATTGCAAGGCTACTTTGACATGTTGGGGATACCCTATACAAGTTGTAATGCGTTAACCTCAGCTGTTACGTTCAATAAAAGAGTAGCTACTGCAGTAGCTGGGGCAGCGGGTATTCCAGTTGCAAAGTCAATCTTGCTAATTCGTGGAGAGGAAACTGGTTGGGAAAATAAAGCAGCGGCACTTCAGTTTCCTGTGTTTGTAAAACCAAATAATGGGGGCTCCAGCATAGGCATGTCCAAAGTTGACCAGCCTGGGGAGATGCTTCAAAAAGCCGTAGTCAAGGCATTTAAGGAAGATGCACAGGTTTTGATAGAGGAAATGATCCAGGGCCGTGAGTTCACTGTCGGTGTTTTTAAGGCAAATGGAAAAATAAACGTATTGCCGATTACAGAAGTAAGCGTAAATGACGATATGCCCTTTTTTGATTTTGAGGCAAAGTACCAGGGGAAATCTACTGAAACTACTCCTGCAAACATCTCTACCACCTGGGCAGATAATTTGACTGCAATGGCTAAGTTGGTTTATCAAACATTTCAATGTAGTGGAGTAGTACGTATCGATTTTATTTATAACGAAAAGGAGCAGCGGCCCTACATGTTAGAATTGAACTCCATCCCGGGACAAAGTGAGGCGAGTATTATTCCACAACAAGTGCAGTCTATGGGATGGACGCTGACTACATTTTATGATCAGTTGATACAGGATTGCTTAACAAATCAAAAGGGTTAGCAGACAATCATGTTTGAGTTTATTACAAAAAAATCGCTCGGGGTAAATTTGATAGCTGGTATTGTAGTAGCTATCCTTTTGTTCGGACTTTTTTTGCTCTCCTTAGGATGGTTGACCGATCACGGAAAAGCAGCTTCGGTTCCCGCACTTACAGGTAAAAGCCTTGAGGAAGTAAAGAGAATTCTTGATAGCACTGGATTTGAATGGGAAGTGCAGGACTCTATCTATATAGATTCAATTTCTCCCCTACAAGTAGTAAAACAGTTTCCTGATGCGGATGAGGTTGTAAAAGCTAATCGGACTATTTTTTTAATTATCAGAAGTGTGGAACCGCCATTGGTGGAGATGCCTAATTTAATTGGGTACAGTTTTAGAAATGCAGAGGTGGTGCTTAAAACCATGGATTTAAAAGTTGGCGATACTTTATTTCGACCTGATTTTGCAAGGAATGCTGTTTTAGAGCAGCGTATGAATGGTCAGTTAATTGCTGCTGGAACCAAAATAAAAAAAGGAAGTAGCATTACGCTGGTATTGGGAGATGGTGTGGGGGATCAGCCAATTCCAGTACCTGGTCTAGTTGGCATGAATTACCTCGATGCAAAAGCATTATTGGATAGCAACGGTCTATCTTTTGGCGCTATTGTTTTAGAGTCGGGGGTTCAGGATACAGCTACTGCTTGGATTTATAAACAAAGTCCTGAGCGGCTAAGTGAGGATAATGTAGTGCAGACTATTCGACCTGGGCAGTTGATAGATATTTGGTTGCAAGCCGTTCGTCCACGCGTTGATACGTTACGATAGTCTTTATTTATCTTTTTAAATTGATGGTAAGCATGTAGTTTGTTCCTGCCATTGGGAAAAAGTAATTTTCTGTAGTAATCGTCCCTCCGTATATATAACTGAAAGTATATCCATTTGGCTCATATTTTGTATTGGTCAAATTATTGAGCTGTGCTATTACTAAAACCTGACTCAGTCCTTTTACAGGGATGGAATAACTGATACGAAGATCTTGAACAAAAAATGGGTCTAATGATCTGTTAAAGTTAGCCGTATTATCCAAAAACTGTCTGCTTACATACCGGCTAAAGATGGATGCTTCAATTTTTTTTGTCGGATTAATTCTGATATAGTGATTGAGTAGGGTGGCAGGTGAAAAGGCAAGCGTAGATTGATTGTAAAATCTTCTTAGTTGCCCGCCATTATCGTAGTCGTCAATATATTCCTCTAGTCCCTCAACTGTATTACGGCTAAATGATACATTACCACCCGTGCTAAACCATTTGTTTACCAAAAGGGAAGCCTCCATTTCTAATCCAATCCTTCGGCTTGTAGGCACGTTGGTACGTGTGTAGGCTCCAACATCGTTGATCTTACCAGTTAAAATGAGTTGATTTTTGTAATTCATGTGATACAAAGTCAGGGTAGTAGTAAGCTTTTTTGTTTTTCTTTCCAGTCCCAACTCCAGATCATTTAATAGTTCAGCCCGTGGCTGTTCAATAGTGCCTGCCTCAAAGTCGTCACGGTTAGGTTCCTTCGCACCACGACTAAAAGATGCGTAGGCGCGCCAAGTTTTTTTACTGTAAGTGATTCCCACTTTTGGATTAAAGAAAGTGTAATTATTATCTACAAAAAGTAGGGGATTATTTCTAAATCCGTTGATTTGATAATGAACCTGTCGGATTTGCAAATCATAAAAAAGGTAAATAGCGTTTCCTAATTGGGTTAGTTGTTTTACATAGAGCATTCCTTCTGACTTAGTAGCCCTGTTGTTGTACCAGCTATGTGGATTTTTTATAGCGGAAATCGAAGACCATATTACTTTGCCGTAGTGGTCTCCCTGATAGCGGGATAATGAAGTACCCACAGTCCACTCGGTATTTTTTAATTGGAATTGTAATGTGTTATTGTTTCCATAAAAGAAATTGTCCAACCACAATTGACGGATAAAATCTGACTTTTCAATTGCTACTCCGTTTTGTAGAGGTGGTATTAACCCGTACTTGCTAAATCGTTCATTTGCTTTGTATTGTTCATAGTATCCTTTTCCTCTTGTTAAAAAAAATGCGGTGCTAAGCCTGAGATTCTTCTTGAATTTTTTTTCCCAAAATGATTGATAATGCGTTTGAAGATAATTATCAGTTTCATTTTTATAAGGTGAGCCGGGTTGTTCGGTACCCGCATAATTGATCCTGCGGTTTCCTGCAAGTAGATCGGCTTCCTTTATGCCATACCATGCTTGATAAGTTTTTTCTTTTCCTGAAAAAATATATAGTCGTAAAGCTGAATTACTGTCTTTACTATAGCCTGTTCCAATATAAAAGGACCGAAGATTACTGTTGGCTCGATCGATGTATCCATCACTGGCAATGGAGGATAGTCTACCAGTAAAGTAAAATCCTTTCTTTTGCCCCGTTCCAAATTGTAAAGTGTGTTTACGACTTCCAAAGGACCCGATACTATTATTAAGGGCTATATATTTTTCCTTTTCTGTTTCAGTGGTACTGATATTTACGCTGGCTCCAAAGGCTCCTGTACCATTGGACGACGTACCCACGCCCCGTTGGATTTGGATGCTGCTGGCAGAGGAGCTGAAGTCGGGTAAATTCACAAAAAAAGTACCCTGACTTTCTGCATCATTAAATGGAATCCCATTCAGCGTGATATTGATTCGAGTTGCGTCTGTGCCTCTGATACGCATACCCGTATAGCCAATTCCATTTCCAGCATCGGAGTTGACCACAATCGATGGAGTATTATTAAGAATAAAGGGCAAGTCGACCCCCTGGTTGGCAAATTGAATTTCCTTTTTTGAAAGGTTGGTTTTTGTGAAGGGGGTTTTTTCTCCAGCTCTTACTGCGCGAACTGAAACCGGAGCTAGGATGTAGAAACTGTCAACGTTTGGGTTCTCGTTTCTTAAAGTATCCTGTCCAAAAGAAACTTGTTTGATCAATACACAGCATGCAATAAGTATCCTCTTCATTTTTTTGTTTTTCAATTTAAAATGTAGAGGGAATGCAGCGTTGAGGAAATTCAGTAGTTTCTTCCCTTCGCAGGCATTACCCTGACCAGGTTCAACGGGTTTAATCTCAGATTCTGATTGTTAATCAGAAACACCCCGAAAACTTGGAACAACTCTTATTTAAAGAAGTTGTGCTACACAAAATTATATAAAACAACTGATTATGGACTTTGTTTGGAGCGTGGCCTTAAAAAAACTATATTTGCAACCCAGATCGCGAAGTAGAGCAGCGGTAGCTCGTTGGGCTCATAACCCAAAGGTCGGGAGTTCGATCCTCCCCTTCGCAACCAAGAGTCCGCCCCTGGCGGACTTTTTAGTTGGAAAACCATATCATGCGAGTTGGATTTGTAAACATACTCGGTTATCCTAATGCAGGTAAAAGCACACTCCTCAATGCATTGATCGGAGAAAAGCTCGCTATTGTCTCGCCAAAGGTTCAAACAACCAGACACCGCATCAAAGGAATTGCAAGTACTTCCGATTATCAAGTGGTTTTTTCAGATACGCCTGGAATCATTGAGCCCAAATACAAGCTACATGAACGAATGATGGCTTCGGTGCGAGGGGCACTGGAAGATGGTGATCTTGCTATTTTGTTGGTAGATCTAAAAGATGATTGGCAGCGTTGTGATCAGCTTTTTAGCTCGCTCCATTTGAAAGTTCCTGCTTTGGTTGTACTCAATAAAAAAGATGTAGTAACCGCTGAAAAGGTCAAAGAGGGGCTCTCTTACTTTTCCGAAAAACCATATTGTAAAAAGGTGATAGCTATTTCTGCAAAAAAAGACCAGGTAGCCCAATCAATTTTTAAAGAAATTCTGCCTTTCCTCCCCGAAGGTGATCCTTTTTTTGATACCGATCAGATTAGTGATTTACAAACACGTTTTTTTGTTGGCGAAATCATCCGCGGTAAAATATATGATCACATGGATGAGGAGATCCCTTACCACAGCGCTGTGATGGTAAGAGAATTCAAGGAAAAACCCGGATTGATTCGAATTCTTGCAGATATCATTGTGAATCGTGAAACTCAAAAAGGGATTTTATTAGGACAAAAGGGAGCGACCATAAAGAAAATTGGATCGGAGGCGCGAGTAGATATTGAGACATTTTTGCAGCAAAAAGTTTATTTAGAACTCTTTGTTAAAGTAAGGCCCCGGTGGCGAGACAATGAATTATTTTTGAACGAATACGGATATTAATATGTCATTTACAGTTGCCATAGTTGGAAGACCGAATGTAGGGAAAAGCACCCTTTTTAATCGTTTGTTGGAACAGCGCAAAGCAATCGTAGATGATATTTCCGGTGTTACGAGAGACCGCCAGTATGGAGTTGCCGATTGGAATGGTAAAAATTTCAATGTAATTGACACGGGAGGATTTGTTCACGGTAGTGAAGATGTATTTGAACGAGAAATAGCCAAGCAAGTTTTAGTAGCGCTTCAAGAAGCTAATGTGATTTTGTTTATGGTAGATGCAGCAACGGGTCGAACTGATCTTGATGACGCTATGGTCGAGTTACTTCGGAAAAGTACAAAGCCCGTTTTTGTGGTTGTGAATAAAGTAGATAATAACGAACGGTTGCTGGAAGCTTCTGAGTTTTATTCTTTGGGGCTGGAACCAGTTTTTTTTATTGCGGCAGCTAGTGGAAGTGGTACAGGAGAGCTACTGGACGCTATTACGGAATTGATGCCTGCTGAACTTACTGCTGATCAAGCTGAAGTTAATGCCCTTCCCAAAATCGCGATCATTGGTCAGCCGAACACAGGGAAGTCCTCTTTGTTAAATGCACTAATCGGTCAAGAACGCACTATTGTCAGCAATGTGGCAGGTACCACGCGTGACACAATTCATACGCACTATAATTTATTTCAGAAGGAATTTATATTAATTGATACGGCCGGTATTCGCCGTAAGGCTAAAGTGCATGAAGATCTTGAATTTTATTCAGTGATCCGCGCTATAAAAGCGATGGATGAAGCCGATGTATGTTTGCTTCTTCTAGATGCGGAAAAGGGAATAACGGCCCAGGATTTGAATATTTATAGCTTGGCTGTAAAAAAAGGGAAGGGAATCGTAGTACTGGTCAATAAGTGGGATCTGATTTCCAAGGAAACTAATACGGCTGTTCAAACTGAAAAGGAATTGAGGAAACGATTAGCTCCATTTAATGATGTGCCGATCTTATTTGTTTCTGCTCTAGAAAAAATTAGGATACATAAAGCGATGGAGGCGGCACTCCAAGTGTTTGCCAGCAGACAACAGAAAATAACTACTGCTCAGTTAAATGAAAAAATGCTGAAAGCAATTGAGGCATACCATCCTCCTGTTGTGCGCGGACATCCTATTAAAATCAAGTTTATTACTCAATTGCCCACCGTTGTTCCAAGTTTTGCATTTTTCTGCAATTTCCCAGATGATATTAAAACTCCATATAAAAACTATTTGGAAAATCAATTGCGTGAAAATTTCAATTTCACGGGTGTACCCATTCGTCTGTTTTTCAGGAAAAAGTAAGTAAGCGCTTAAGCATGCTTGGCGTTAAGCAGCGGGGGAGTCCGATTTTTTAGGGATTGTTTTCATCTGTATTACGTCTACTAAAAAGGCAAATGCCATGGAGATATAGATGTAGCCCTTTGGAATATGAAATCCTAGCCCATCTGCAAATAACGCTACACCAATCATCAATAGAAAACAGAGTGCTAAAATTTTAAAAGAGGGGTGCCGACGTATAAAATCACTGATTGGGCCGGATGCTATCATCATGATTCCAACCGTGATGATTACGGCAGCATACATCACCCAAAGCTCTTGTACCATTCCCACAGCAGTAATGATGGAGTCTACAGAAAATACTAAATCCAATATTACCACCTCTCCTAAGAGTTGTGTAAATGTGGCATTGGAGCGAACTGCGGATATTGGATTAGCGGCCACCTCGGTTTTATGGTATATTTCTTTTGTACTCTTATAAAGTAAAAAAAGTCCACCGGCAATTAAGATCAAGCCTTTTCCGGTAAACGCAGTGGTGCCAATTGTAAATAAGGTGGTTTCCAGCTTAAGAATCCATGCGATAAAGGCTAGTAAAAGCAACCGCATTAACATCGCAAGCGTAAGCCCCCAGAATCGCAACTTTTTTCGTTGCTGATCTGGGAGCCTATCTGCTAAAATGGATATGAATATTATATTATCAATCCCCAGTATTACTTCAAGAGCAACCAATGAAAGGAGGGGGACCAGCGCTTCTGCCATATACGGGATTATTTCCCGCAAAAATAGAAGTATTACTAGATAAGTGCTTAGAAGTTAATTCCAATTCCTACGCCAAGTTTTAGTACTGATATTTTTTGCGTAGCCTCCTCGCTTAGAATACCGCTATCAACTTTGAAAGTGGGGCTGAGGTATCGATAATCCAAGCCTCCTGTGAAAAAAGCTTGATTGCCCAAGTCAACTCGCAGTGCTAAGCCTGTTTGGAACACGCCAGAGCCACTCCAATCCTCCGGTACAAGAACGGTGCCATTGGTGGTAATATCAGGGGAATTGGCAGATGCAAACCCTCTCCGATTAATAATTGATTTGTTTCCATTTTGTATAGCTGCGTGAACAAAATGAAAGTATAAACGAAAGAAGGCTGGGTTGATGATTGCAGGCAGTACTCCGGTGATGTTAGTTAGAAAAGAGTGGGAAATAAAAAAGCCTCGCAGCAACGCTGCAAGGCTTTGTAGCCCGTACGGGATTCGAACCCGTATCACCACCGTGAAAGGGTGGTGTCCTAGCCCTTAGACGAACGGGCCATTTTAGGAGCGGCAAAGATAGGGTGGTCCTGTTTGCCAACCAAATCTCACCGGCTTGCTTTACATTTGCATCCTTAAATTTTATGTATGGCATCAGTTAAAGTAGCAATCAATGGCTTTGGAAGAATCGGAAGGTTAGTATATCGGAAGATCTACAACATGGAAGGCATTGATGTAGTGGCTATAAACGACTTAACCAGTCCTAACGTTTTAGCTCATTTATTAAAGTATGACAGTGCCCAGGGCCGTTTTGATGCGGAAGTTAAGGCCACTGAAGATTCAATTATTGTAAATAAAGATGTATTAAAAATATACGCGCAAAAAGATCCTGCTCAAATTCCATGGGCTGCGCATGAGGTAGATGTGGTGCTGGAGTGCACAGGATTTTTTACCGACAAAGAAAAGGCAGCTGCGCATATAAAGGCAGGTGCAAAACGAGTTGTAATTTCTGCACCTGCAACCGGCGACTTAAAAACTGTAGTTTTTAATGTAAACCATCAAATACTCGATGGAACAGAAACAGTTATTTCAGGTGCCTCATGTACCACCAACTGTTTGGCCCCGATGGCAAAAGTTTTAGATGAGCAATACGGTATTTGTACTGGCCACATGACTACTATCCATGCTTACACGAATGATCAAAACACGTTGGATGCACCTCATCCAAAAGGGGATTTACGTCGTGCAAGAGCTGCTGCCGGTAACATCGTACCCAACAGCACAGGAGCTGCAAAAGCAATTGGGCTGGTTCTGCCTCAATTGAAAGGAAAACTCGATGGAGGCGCTCAGCGAGTTCCAACTATCACGGGCTCACTTACTGAGCTTATTTCAATTTTGAATAAAAAAGTAACTGTTGAAGAAGTCAATGCAGCCATGAAAGCAGCATCCAACGAATCTTTTGGCTACACCGAGGATGAAATAGTTAGCACCGATATCATTGGAATAAGCTACGGGTCTTTGTTTGATGCAACACAAACCAAAGTAATTACAGTAGGGGACCATCAGTTGGTTAAAACCGTAAGTTGGTATGACAACGAAATGAGTTATGTAAGTCAACTGGTTCGTACAGTAAATTACTTTGCCAAATTAATACGTTAATGCAAGGTTCTTTTTCTTCCTTTTCATTTCACCAAGAAAAAGCGCTAGTGCGAGTAGACTTTAATGTTCCGCTCGATGCGCAACAGCAAATCACTGACGATACGAGGATTCGAGCCGCGCTACCAACTATTCAGCAAATCCTTTCGCAAGGCGGAGCTGTAGTTTTAATGAGTCATTTGGGCAGACCCAAGGAGGGCCCTGCTCCTAAATATTCCTTAAAGCACTTGGTTAATCATTTGCAAGAATTACTGCCTGGTGTTGTTATAAAATTTGCAGCTGACTGTATCGGGGAGGAAGCTAAGCTTTTGGCAGCTTCATTGCAACCAGGGGAAGTGCTTCTATTGGAAAACCTCCGGTTTTATAAAGAAGAAGAAAAAGGAGATGTTGAATTTGCAAAAAAATTAGCACAATTGGGAACTGTGTGGGTCAACGATGCTTTTGGTACTGCGCATCGTGCACATGCCTCCACGGCTGTGATTGCACAGTTCTTCCCTGCTAAACGAAGATTATTCGGAATGTTGATGGAGGCTGAAGTTACAAGTGCTGAGCGAGTTTTACATAAAGCAGCCAAGCCTTTTGTAGCTATTATTGGCGGCGCCAAAGTGAGTGACAAAATTTTGATTATTGAGAATTTACTCGAACGTGCTACCGATATTATCATTGGTGGAGGCATGGCTTACACTTTTTGGAAAGCACAAGGAAAGATGATTGGAAGTTCGCTCTGTGAAGAGGATCGTTTAGGATTGGCTGCTGATTTATTGAAAAAGGCAGCAGCGAGGGGTGTCCGTATACATTTGCCAGTGGACAGTACCATAGCTGATAAATTTGCTGCGGATGCGGCCACTGCAAATTGTGAGAGTTATGCTATCCCAATGGGTTGGATGGGATTAGATATTGGTCAAAAAGCCAGAGCAGATTTTAAGACAGTCATTGCATCGGCTCAAACAATTTTATGGAATGGTCCCATGGGAGTTTTTGAAATGAAGCCGTTTCAGTCAGGAACGCATTCTATCGCGCAAGCGGTTGCCGATGCCACAGACAAAGGCGCTTTTTCCCTTGTGGGTGGCGGCGACTCAGTAGCAGCCGTTAATCAATTTGGGTTCTCCAGTCGTATCAGTTATGTGTCTACGGGTGGTGGAGCACTTTTGGAGTATTTTGAAGGAAAAATTCTACCGGGCATTGCAGCTATTCAGCAGCCCTAAATAAATTTTAACAGCCAGGACGCTGCTTAATTTTTCACAAGCATTTGTTTTATAGTAGATTTGCACTATAAATAAAATTACCTATGAAAGGATCTACGCTTACCCTCTTGATAATCGGGGGTTTATTTTTAATTTTTGGTTTCTGGGGGTGTAACGCTTTTAATGGCTTCGTAACTGGTGAGCAAGGAGTAAAAAAGTCCTGGAGTAATGTAGAAACAAACTATCAGCGCCGAAGTGATTTATACGGAAGTGTAATAAAAACAGTGGAAGCTTCTGCCAATTTTGAAAAATCTACATTGCAATCTGTGGTGGCCGCCCGAGCCGCAGCAACGCAGGTAAAAATAGATATCAACGATCCTGCCTCTTTACAAGCCTATCAACAAGCGCAAGCAAATTTGCAGGGTTCTTTCAGTCGTTTAATTGCTTCATTTGAACAATATCCGGATTTAAAAACTACCAAGGCATTTCAGGATTTTCAAACACAAATTGAAGGAACTGAAAACCGGATCAATGTAGCACGTCAGGATTACAACAAGGCTGTGGAAGATTTCAACCTCCGGGTAAAGCGTTTCCCTGGCAATATCATGGCAGGTCTTTTCAATTTTAACGAAAAGGCTTACTACGAAGCTGACAAGGGAGCTGAAAAGGCACCAGATATCAAATTCAATATCCAATAATTTGTTTTCAATTTTCAATAAACAAGCGGCTTCTCTTTTTACAGAGCAAGACAGGCTTGTCATAAGTGAAGCGATTGCTAATGCTGAAAGGCAAACTAGCGGCGAGGTGCGTGTATTTGTTGAAAGTAAATGCAAGTATGTCCATGCTGCTGATCGCGCTGCAGAGCTATTCTTCCAATTGCAGATGGATAAAACAGCTGCTCGTAATGGCGTATTATTTTATTTAGCAGTCAAGGATCATCAATTAGCTGTTTGGGGGGATCAAGGCATCCATGAAAAATTAGGCAGCTCCTTTTGGCAAGCGCAACTTGAAAAAATAATTGCCGCTTTTCATAAACAAAATTATACGAGTGGAATCTGTGCCAGTATACAGGAAATTGGAATGGCCCTACAAACTCATTTTCCATACCAAGGGGATAAAGACAAGAATGAATTATCAGACCAAGTAGTTTTTGGACGATGAAAAGCACACGCTATTTGATCTTGTTATGCCTCTTGATGGCAACCACTTTATATGCACAAGTTGAAAGTGTTCTGCCAGCGCGTCCCAGTCCAGCTCATTTATACAATGACCTTACTAAATCTGCCTCTTTTTTAACAAAGGCACAGGCTGATTATTTAGAAAGAGTGCTTGTTTCTTTTGATGACAGCACTTCTAATCAAATTGCGTTGGTAGTGGTAGAAAGTTTGGGAGGTTATACGGCCAACGAATATGCTACTGCGTTAGGAAGAAAATGGGGAGTAGGAAGTCAGGCTTTTAACAATGGAGTAGTGGTCTTGATTTCCACTGGGGGTGAAGATGGTAATAGAGATGCATACATCGCCATTGGATATGGACTCGAAGGTGCCATTCCTGATGTTACGGCTGATGCTATCTTAGAAAATGAATTAATACCATTTTTTAAAGAGGGAAATTATTTTGAAGGTTTTAAGAGAACAGTAGACGCATTAAAGAAAGCAGCAGCAGGTGAGTACAAGCAGCCAAGAAAGAAAAGAAATTCCCCGGAGGTGGGCATCCCTTCAATCATCTTTGTAATTATTCTTATTCTCATATCATTGCTTTCCTCACGTGGAGGGGGAGGGACTATGATCAATCGCCGAGGTCATCGTGGATGGACTGGTGGCACCTGGATGGGTGGAGGTTGGAGTGGCGGAAGTTCTTGGGGTGGTAGCGGAGGTGGAGGATTTGGAGGCGGTTTTGGTGGCTTTGGAGGCGGTAGTTTTGGCGGTGGTGGTGCCGGTGGGAAATGGTAATTTTCTAAATAATTACTTTTAAGCGAAACCTCAGCAATTACATGAGAATTCTACTCTATGTTTTCTTTCTGATTTATTTACCCAATGTGGTGAATGCACAGCGCTCAAATTTTGTTTACATACAATCAGAACCTGCTAGACTTTTTTCGATTATTTTAAAAGGGGATACGTTGCGTTCCTCAAAATCGGGTTATTTGATATTATCTAAACTCACTGATACTGCCTACCAGATTGCGTTAAATTTTCCCGACCAAGCTTGGCCAACACAGTATTTTACACTTGATGTTTATAACTCGGATCGAGGATATCTTCTGAAAGATTATGGCGACAAGGGTTGGGGATTATTGGATTGGCGTAGTTTGGTTGTACAGTATGGAAAAAAAATAGGTTCAACTTCTACGGTTGAATCCACTTTGGCAACATCACCTGATGAATTTTCAAATCTACTTGCTATTGCATCTGGCGATCCAACTCTGCGGGCTCGAGTGGAAAGTAGTCAAGAAGCAACAGCAGTAAAAATGCCCTCTGAGGCAAAAGAGCCCGTTGTAAAAGACACAATTCTGCAAACTCCCGCGGCAGCTCCAGTTAAAGACACCGTTGAAATCTTGGCTGTCCCTGTGCAGAAAATGGATACCACTGTAATCACGGATAGTGTTCAACTGATTACAAATCCAAGGTGCACCGTTATTGCTACACAGGATCAGCTGAGGCTTTTGATTCGCTCACTTGATTCTGTTAATGCAGATATTAAACGTGTATTATTAATTAGTAAATCCCTCCAGAATTTTTGTTTATCCGTTTCTCAAATTGCTGCATTGACAGAAACGTTTACCACTGATGAGGGTCGGTATGATTTTTTACTAGAAGCTTGGTTTTATGTGAGTGACCGCTCACAATTTGATAGACTGTTTACAGTTTTCAAAAAACCTGATTTTGTAGTTCGTCTTAAAGAGATGCTTCAATAATGCCACGATATTTTTTAGAGGTAGCATATAAAGGAACCCTTTACAGTGGTTTTCAAACACAGGAAAACGCGTGGACAGTTCAAGCAGAAATTGAAAAAGCCTTTTCAACGTTGCAACGTGCTCCTATTGCTATGACGGGGTCATCTCGTACAGATGCAGGAGTACATGCGCTACAAAATTTTTTTCATTTTGACTTTGAGGAATCTATTCATCCGCAATTTGTTTACAAAATCAATGCAATTCTTCCGCCAACAATTGTTGTTAAATCGCTACGTGAGGTAAGTGTTGAAGCGCATTGCAGATTTGATGCAACCTTTCGTCGCTATCAATATTACCTATATAATACCAAAGATCCTTTTAGGGAGGATAGGGCTTGGTTTTATCCTTACCCTTTAGATAAAGAACTTCTCCAACAAGCTGCAACTTTACTTTTGAAGGTTGAAGATTTCACTAGTTTTTCAAAACGTAATACACAAGTCAAGACTTTTCAATGTCAACTAACTGAAAGTCAGTGGATAGAGGAACAAGGCTACTTGATTTACCAAGTTAAGGGTAACCGGTTTTTGCGGGGAATGGTGCGGGCATTAGTTTCCACTATGTTACAAGTTGGAAGGGGAAAAATAGACTTGACGGATTTTAAAGAGATAATTGCTGCAAAAGATTGTACCAGAGCCAGTTTTGTAGCTCCTGCCCAAGGACTTTTTCTTATGGAGGTGGGGTTTCACCCCTCTAAAACCCAATAGGGGCCTTTGTTCCATTGATTATCAGTAATTTTTCAGATTTTTTTTTGATCAATTGTTTGCTGGTAAGCCCAATTGCTCTATCTTTGCCGTCCGCTTCGAAAAAACGAGGCCAGATCTTTCGAAAACAATTGATTTTCACGCTAAATGATTCGGGTTTTGTTGGAAAATAAATCCTGAAAAATTTGGTAGAAATAAATGGACGCTTACCTTTGCACTCCCGTTCAAAAAACGGGGAGGCTGGTAACGGCCGAAGATCTTTGAAAGTTGGGAAACAATAGCACTCATTCTCGCTTCACGCGAGAGTGAAACAAAAGGTAAGTCAAACGAAAACAATTCGATTTGACACGTTAATTTTCTCTTGAGAATTTTAAAATGTCAGTATCAAACATCATTTACAATGGAGAGTTTGATCCTGGCTCAGGATGAACGCTAGCGGCAGGCTTAATACATGCAAGTCGAGGGGCAGCAGGTCTGTAGCAATACAGATGCTGGCGACCGGCAAACGGGTGCGGAACACGTACAGAACCTTCCTTCGAGCGGGGAATAGCCCAGAGAAATTTGGATTAATACCCCATAGTATACTGAAGAGGCATCTCTTTGGTATTAAAGATTTATCACTTGAAGATGGCTGTGCGGCTGATTAGGTAGTTGGCGGGGTAATGGCCCACCAAGCCTGCGATCAGTAACTGGTGTGAGAGCACGACCAGTCACACGGGCACTGAGACACGGGCCCGACTCCTACGGGAGGCAGCAGTAAGGAATATTGGTCAATGGACGAAAGTCTGAACCAGCCATGCCGCGTGAAGGATGAAGGTCCTCTGGATTGTAAACTTCTTTTATATGGGACGAAAAAAGGGTTTTCTAACTCAACTGACGGTACCATATGAATAAGCACCGGCTAACTCCGTGCCAGCAGCCGCGGTAATACGGAGGGTGCAAGCGTTATCCGGATTCACTGGGTTTAAAGGGTGCGTAGGTGGGTTGGTAAGTCAGTGGTGAAATCCCCGAGCTTAACTCGGGAACTGCCATTGATACTATCAGTCTTGAATATCGTGGAGGTCAGCGGAATATGTCATGTAGCGGTGAAATGCTTAGATATGACATAGAACACCAATTGCGAAGGCAGCTGGCTACCCGAATATTGACACTGAGGCACGAAAGCGTGGGGATCAAACAGGATTAGATACCCTGGTAGTCCACGCCCTAAACTATGGATACTCGACATATGCGATACACTGTATGTGTCTGAGCGAAAGCATTAAGTATCCCACCTGGGAAGTACGACCGCAAGGTTGAAACTCAAAGGAATTGGCGGGGGTCCGCACAAGCGGTGGAGCATGTGGTTTAATTCGATGATACGCGAGGAACCT
>CAIRNW010000143.1 GCA_903879995.1 uncultured Bacteroidota bacterium | reverse complement strand
CCTGGCGCTGCCCTGCGGGGAGATTGGGGAAAGATTATTCTTGAAGACGGATGTAATGTACAAGAGAACTGTACGATTCATATGTTTCCGGGTCTGACAGTTTTATTAAAAGAAGGGGCCCACATCGGACATGGTGCCATTATTCATGGAGCTACTATTGGTAAAAATTGTTTGATAGGAATGAACAGTGTGCTCATGGATCATGTTGAGTTGGGTGATGAATCAATAGTGGGTGCGCTAACCTTAATTCGTGAAGGTGAAAAAATTCTAGCTCGCTCAGTAGTTGTAGGCAATCCCGGAAAAATCGTACGCGCCGTAACAGACCAACAGCTTGCCTGGAAAACAGAAGGCACTCAACTATACCAAGCACTTCCTGCTGCTTGTGAAGAATCGTTGAAGCCTTGCAAGCCCTTGCGCAAACCCCGTCCGCAAAAAGCAATTCGGAATTTTTCATACGCCACCTGGGGCACTCAAAAAAAGTAGTTATTTGGGTAATACTTGCTCAAGTGTTGCAGCCAATTGTTCGCCTCGCAACGACTCTGCTACCACTTTTCCATTTGGATCCACCAATACATTGTAAGGGATGCCCTGAATATTATAAAGGGGAACTACCGGACTATTCCAAAATTGTAAATCACTAACCTGTGTCCAGGTTAAACGATCCTTCATCACTGCATTCATCCAATCGTCTTTCCCATCGGGTTGGTCCAATGAAACTCCTAACACAGTAAAATTTCTGTTCTTGAATTGGGCGTAGGCAGCTACTACGGTAGGATTTTCCATACGACAAGGCTTACACCAACTTGCCCAAAAATCTACTAATACATAACGACCTCGAAATGAACTTAGACTAATTAATTTTCCATTGGGATCTGGCAACGAAAATTCAGGGGCAGTCTGTCCAACTAATCCCTGTGAGGCCTTGGGCTGTGTTGCTATCATAATACTGATTGCTTCCAGTCCTTTATGCTTTGGATTTTTATCACTTAAGTTTTTAACTACCGACTTAACCTGATCCATAGAATAAGCAGGTAGTCCGATAGTTGGATTACCCGCCATATTTTGATAATAGCCTAATACCAACATCGAAAATGCAGGATTTGTATTACCCTTCAAGGTTGAGTCAGTAGTTTGCTGAACAGATTGTATCAATAAAGTACGTTTTGCTTGTACTTCATCCAGCGTTGATTTTAATACAACAGGAACTTGTTGCAAGCTGTCCAATTGTTTTCCTAGTACAAATACCTGCTCTAATTTTTTATTGAAATCAAGCATGTAAGCCTGCAAAGATTTACTCAAGGGCGAACCCGTTACTTCATAACGATCCGGAAAATCAAGATTTGCCGGATTATAGAATAAGGAGAGCGAAATACTCGCTGCATCATTGACTAGAGAAGCAGCAGGGTAATCCTGCTTCTCTACACGTACATTGAAAATAGTTTCCTCCTCTGCTTTAGCCTGAAGTGTAAAAGACCCATCCTGGTCAGGTGTTACAGAGTCCACCAGTACGCGCTGCATGGTTGCCATGGGAACTTCTTCCAAATAAATCTTGGAAGCTGTTCGTCCTGTAATCTTACCATTGACTGTAAACTTTTTTGATCCCACTCCTGCACAAGCTGATAGAAAAATCAATAGTAGCCCAATGTATACTCTAGTAATAGACATAATTATTTTTTAAATGGAATTATAATAGCGCTTTGACAGCAGCTAGTACAGCAGGCATTTGATCTACCTGTTGTCCTCCTGCGGTGGCAAGTGTTTTTTGCCCCCCGCCTCCACCTTTGATTAGAGGAGCTATCTTTTCTTTGATGATCTTTCCTGCATCCAATCCCTTGGACTGTACGAGTGACTCAGAAATGCTGACTGCCACATAGGACTTTCCATCAATGATTGCAGTTAATACCGCCACATGGTCACTATGCAAAGCTTTCAATTCAGTACAGGTCTTTTTCAGGGCATCTGGATTATCAACAGTAATTTGTTTTCCCAAGAAAGAAATTCCATTGACTGTTTCTATTTCCTGTACTAAGGACTTACTGAGTTCGCGAAGCTGACGGGTTTCCAATACTTCCAATTGCTTCTTTAAATCAGCATTGTCCGATTGCAATTGCTCAATGGCACGCAATAAATCTTTTGGGTTTTTGAGCGTTTGCTTAATAGTATCTAGCAATTGGGACTGCTCTTGGAAATAGGCCTCAGCTTGTTTTCCGCAACAGGCTTCCACTCTTCGAACACCAGCAGCCACTGCAGTTTCTGCAGTGATCTTAAAATAACCTAATTGTCCAGTTGACCCCACATGGGTACCACCGCATAGTTCAACCGAATAAGTTGGATCCATAATTACCACGCGGACCACATCGCCATATTTCTCTCCAAACAATGCCATGGCTCCCAACTTCAGCGCCTCCTCTTTTGGCAAGGACTGTATCACAACCGGAATATTGGCTCGAATTTTTTCGTTGACTAAGGTCTCCACCTGTAAGATTTCAGCCTCACTCATTTTAGCAAAGTGAGAAAAATCAAATCGGAGATTTGCTGCATGTACCATGGACCCCTTCTGTGCAACATGCGTTCCTAATACTTGACGAAGTGCCGCATGTAATAAATGCGTAGCGCTATGGTGTAAAGTAGTTTCCAAACGATTGTCTGCATGTACTGAAGCAGTAACCGTTGCCGTTACTGTGTCAGGCATCTTTTCAGTTACATGTACAATTAAGTCATTGTCTTTTTTTGTATCAACCACTTCAATGGACTGGTCTGCAAAGTGTAACCATCCCTTATCCCCCACCTGTCCGCCGCTTTCAGCATAGAAAGGTGTTTTCTCTAAAATCCATTGATAGGCTTCTTTTCCCTTTGCTGTAACTTTTCTGTACTTGAGTACATTGGTCTTAGCTTCCAGACTATCATATCCTACAAACTGATTTGTTCCCTCTTGTATCACCACCCAATCTGCTGCATCCACGGCAGTGGCAGCACGGCTTCGATCTTTTTGTTTTTTCATTTGATCCTCGAATCCTTTTTCATCCACGGTCAATCCTTTTTCCGAGGCTATCAAGCGGGTGAGGTCAATGGGAAATCCATACGTATCATACAACTCAAATGCAGCTGCACCAGCAATGGTGCCTGTTGAAGTAGCAATCAATTCTTCTATACGGCGTAGTCCCTTTTCAAGTGTACGCAAAAATGCCTCTTCTTCCTCACGCACTACGCGAGCAACAAAATCAACTTGTTGCTTCAATTCAGGAAACACATTTTCAAATTGATTAGCCAGCACAGGAACTAATTGCGCCAACAAAGGCTGCTTGTATCCGAGATAAGAATAATAATAACGAACGGCACGACGAAGAATTCGACGAATTACATACCCAGCCCCTGTATTAGAAGGAAGTTGACCATCGGCAATCGTAAAACTAATTGCACGTATATGATCAGCTAAAACGCGAAATGCTACGGCTTCACGGGTATCAGAGCCATCGTATTTTTTACCGGTGATTGACTCCACTTGTTGTATGGTACCACTAAAAATATCCGTATCGTAATTAGATGTTTTTCCTTGTAAAACACGAACCAATCTCTCTAATCCCATCCCTGTATCCACGTGTGTGGCAGGTAAGGGTTCAAGCGAACCATCTTTTTTTCTGTTGTATTGGATAAATACATTGTTCCAGATCTCAATTACCTGTGGATGATCTTTATTGACTAATTGCTCGCCGGGAATTTTTTTTCTTTCTTCATCGGAACGACAATCCACATGGATTTCACTACAAGGACCACAGGGACCCGTGTCCCCCATTTCCCAGAAATTATCTTTTTTATTACCAAACACAATTCGCTGGTCCGGTAAAATTTCTTTCCATTTTTTTAATGCAATCGAAGATGGAGGCAATCCTTCCTTGGCATCGCCCTCAAATACTGTAGCATACAAACGATCTTTTGGAATTTTATAGACTTCAGTGAGTAATTCCCAACTCCATGTTATGGCCTCATTTTTAAAATAATCTCCAAAACTCCAGTTTCCAAGCATCTCAAACATGGTATGATGATACGTATCCACACCCACTTCTTCCAGATCATTATGCTTTCCACTAACCCGCAAACATTTTTGTGTATCCACCGCTCTTGAATAAGGCGCCTTTTTATTACCCAGAAAGTAGTCCTTGAATTGATTCATCCCCGCGTTGGTAAACATGAGGGTAGGATCGTTCTTCACTACAATGGGTGCGGAAGGCACAATGGTATGCCCCTTAGAACCAAAAAAGTCCAAAAAAGCCTGTCGGATTTGACCGGAAGTCATCATACGGGTAAATACTATATTTGTTTGCCTGCGAAAGGCACAAAGGTAAGGCAATAAAGGAAGCCAGATCCGGAATGAAAAAGGTCAAATACTATTATAATACCCACACACTCCGCTATGAAAAAGCGGTTACCCCACTTCGGGTCAAAGTGTTGCGTGTGTTTGGCTTTGTAGCGGCTTCGCTGGTAACCGCATCGCTGATTGCCTATTTTGCTTTTCGATTTGTGGGCTCTCCCCGCGAAAAAATGTTGGAGCTCCAAAATCAGGAAATGCGGGAGGATTATTACGAACTCGTTGAAAAAGCAAGAGTCCTGGAGCAGCAGATGAAGGAATTAGAGACCAGAGACAATGATATTTACCGTGCTATTTTTGAAGCAACCCCTATTCCCGACAGCGCAAGAGCCAAGAAAATAGAAACCGAATTGGAGATTGCTAAAATTGAGAAAATCAACAGTAAAAAATTAGTGGGCTCTGTATCGGCTACGTTGGATAACCTGGTGGAACGAATTCGCTCCCAAGAAAAATCCTATGAAGAGGTTGACCAATTAGTAAAGGATAAGGAAAGGTTATTAGCGCATACCCCCGCTATACAGCCAGTAAGTAATAAAAATCTAAAACGAATCGCCTCTGGTTTTGGCTATCGGATAGACCCAATTTATAAAACACCCCGTTTACACCCTGGCTTGGATTTTACTGCGCCACAAGGCACACCCATCTATGCAACTGCCAACGGAAAAGTAGAAGTTGCCGGAAACCTTGGAGATGGGTATGGCAGACATGTAGTGATCAACCACGGGTATGGATACAAAACCCTCTATGGACACATGGTTCGCATTAAAGCCCGGGTAGGTCAAGCCGTTAAAAGAGGTGAAGTGATTGGATGGGTGGGAAGTACTGGTAAATCCACAGGACCGCATTGCCATTATGAAGTGATAAAAAATGGTTCCCCCATCGATCCTATTTACTTTTTCTATAATGATCTGACTCCTGCACAGTTTGACCGCATCTTAAAACAGGCCGCGGCTTCAAACCAAAGCATGGACTAAACACGTTTTTTCCACAGCGCCAGTTTTAACTAGTAAGAGAGCCTGGCTTTGTTATCTTTACAAGAGTCTATGCAAAAAAAGCCGCTGACACAAATCAGTTTTGATTTTGAAGATCTTTCCGCCGTGCGGGAAGAAGCGCCGGCTAATAATACTGCTGATACTACTACCGAAAATTCAACTCCCACTATACCTACGCCCACCCCACCATCCACTGTTGAACTAAGCACACAAGTGGATCTGGTAAAAAAAGAGGCTAATCTTGAATCGGTTGAGGAAAGTGGCGTAAGGATTCGAGCTATTCGCAAAAAAGAAGTAAACACGGCTGGAAAGCGGGGAAGAAAATCTATGCGTGAAATGGCCAGTCGGATTGATCAGCTTCAGGTGCCTGCGGATGAAGAACTTTTCAAAAAACAATACTACACCATTGGCGAGGTTGCAAAAATGTTTCAGGAAAACCAATCCTTGATTAGATATTGGGAGTCTGAGTTTGATATCCTGCAACCCCGTAAGAATAAAAAAGGAGATCGCTATTTCCGCCCAATTGACGTAAAAAATCTGGTATTGATCTACGATTTGTTACGTCGCAGGAAATTTACCATTGAAGGAGCAAGAGATTTTTTGAAAAAAAATAAAAAAGCCGAAGAAAAATTTGCTTTGATTCAGTCATTACAGCAATTGCGTGCTTTTCTGGTAGAACTACGTTCCAATTTATAGCCCTCATGAAAAAAATAGTTTTCTTATTATCCATGCTACTTGTGGTTTACACAAGCGATGCACAAAATCGTTTTGAAACCTTAGTAGAGCGCCCGAACGAAAAATCGCTGGTGGGCGTTTTATCCAAAGAAGTTTTAAGCAATGAAAGTTCTTTCACTTGGTTTGCTGAAAATTACAAAGCCTACCAAGCTCATGCAGGTGGACTTGCTACTTTAAAGAATTATCGCGACTCCATTCAACTGCTTGCCTTTATGGGAACCTGGTGTGAGGACTCGCATTTTATTATTCCTCGCTTTTTTGCACTCACCGAACAGGCCGGCGTTGATCCCACACGAATAGTATTAATGGGTGTAAATCGAAAAAAAGAAACCTGGGGCGACCTCACTAAACCCTTGGGTATTGTAAATGTTCCTACCCTGATCATTTTTAAAAATGGAAAAGAAATTGGACGGGTAGTAGAATATGGAAAATATGGTCAGTTTGATCGTGAGATAGGCGAGATCATTCAGCAATCATTCGGTGGGCCACGCTAACCCTAAGGTGTGCGCAGCCTGCAATATTTCAAGATTTACAGCTTCCCGAATTGCGTTGAACTCGGCTATAGGAATAGCAGCTGTATAATATTCAATATCCACAACAACCCGATTTAAACGAAGGTCGCTCAGCGTTACACTGGATTGTTCCACCTTCTCACGTTGTAAAACAATCCGCGCCCTCTCTATAAATTCTTGCAATAAATAAGGTGTATTGGTACTCGCTAATTCTAATTTTAGCTCGGCACGACGCTGTGTTCGTAATGAAAAATTATCAAGCACACTATCTACCATCTGTTTGTTAGGGACCGTTACAAATGTTTTCTGCTCCGTGCGTATCCGTGTACTACGCAGCCCAATTTTTTCAACAGTCCCTGTGATGGCATTCACCTTTACCAGATCACCGGTAGCAAATGGCTTATCAAAGAATATGATAAAGGAGGCAATTAAGTTCTCTAAACTTTCCTTGAGCGCCAACGCAATGGCCGCACCCACAATGCTTAATCCAGTGAGTAATCCTCCGATATTCCAACCAAATGCAAACCGCAGGATGACCAACCCCGAGAGTATAACTAGCAACACCTTGAAAAAATCCTTGAAGAATACAATTAGCTGATTATCGGATTGATCAGGTGTTTGTCCGGCACGTTGTTCCAATAAAATAGCTGCAAAGTCAATTGCCCGGATAATCAAAGATGTAAAGGTGGAAATCAATACAAGTGTTCCCAGACTATTTAATAACTCCTTGGTGTCAAACTTGTAAATTGAAATATTAAGTGCTGGAGGAAAATTCAAACGGTAAAGCATTACTACGGTAACTAATACTAGCACAAATCTTTCCAGTGGCCCTATGACTAATTCGTTGAACAGTGGACGCTCCACTTTCTTTAGCAGATGACGTAACCATCTAAATAAAAGTCCAGCAAAGTAGTTAGAGATAGGATGACGAAACACCCAGACCAATGAAACCACCGCGCCTACTACCAGGTAGTCGCCAATTTGATTATTCCCCCAGGGTTGTTGCCAGAAACTGTTCATAACAATTGCTAACTAAATATACTAAATAAAGACAGTGACGTATTCAGCGGTCCGGTCTAACAATGGATTGCTCAGTTTTTTGGTGAGCTTTTAGTGATAGGGTTGATCCCTCAAGCACTGCATAGGTGTTATAGCGAATCCAGTCGCCCAGATTTATATAACGAGCCTCTCGTTCCAGCGCAGCATTACGAATCGGCCAATCAATGGGAAGATGACGATGGCCAAATAAAAAATAATCAATTGGCTCCTGCTCCAAGTACGATTTACAATAGCTAATGAGCCATTCCTTATTTTCTCCGAGAAAATGCTCTTCACGGTCAGCCGTTTGTGCTCTGCTTTTTTGACTGAAGTAGGAAGCAAGACCCATCCCTATGCGAGGCGGAAGCATCCCAAATAACCACTGACAAAGTGGATTTCTAAAAATTACTTTGAGTCTTTTGTAGCCTTCATCGCCT
>CAIRNW010000142.1 GCA_903879995.1 uncultured Bacteroidota bacterium | reverse complement strand
CTATCAATCCTTTGGTTTTATTCGGGACGGAGAAATTTATCTAGAAGACGGGATTGAACACATTCACATGATCCGAAAAAGCTAGTGGCCAGCCGCCAACTCCAGTTTCAAAAAAGTTGCGGTATGCGTATTTGTTTTCTTAATCATTTCCTCTGGGGTTCCTTGAAATAAAATTGTTCCGCCCCCGTCCCCACCCTCTGGACCCAGATCAATGATGTGATCCGCCATTTTTATCACATCCATGTTATGCTCAATAACCAGTACGGTGTTACCACGGTCCACTAGCTTATTCAACACATCCATCAGATGACGAATATCTTCAAAATGCAACCCTGTGGTGGGTTCGTCCAAAATATAAAATGTTTTTCCAGTATCTCTTTTTGCCAGTTCGGTGGAGAGTTTTACACGTTGTGCTTCACCACCACTCAGTGTAGTAGCAGCCTGACCTAGTGTTACGTATCCTAAACCCACTTCCTCCAATACTTTTATTTTCCTGTAGATGTAAGGAACCGTTTGAAAAAATGAAATAGCTTCCTCCACCGTCATATCTAACACATCAGCTATGGACTTTCCTTTGTAACGAACTTCCAGCGTTTCGCGGTTATAGCGCTTTCCATTGCAACTGGAACAATGCACATAGACATCAGGAAGAAAATTCATCTCGATCACTCGCATTCCCCCTCCTTCACAAGTATTACAACGGCCAGAGCGAACATTGAAGGAAAAACGACCGGCTCCATACCCTCTCACTTTACTCTCTGGTAGGGTTGAGAACAGCGTTCTGATTTCTGTAAAAAATCCACAGTAAGTTGCGGGATTACTACGAGGTGTTCTTCCAATGGGTGATTGATCAATTTCAATCACTTTATCAATATGTTCTAATCCACTTAGTTTCTTGTAGGGCAAGGGTTGTACTCGAGAATCATAGCAATGTTTTGCCAATAAAGGATATAATGTTTCATTAATCAGGGTAGATTTACCAGAGCCACTCACGCCTGTAACCACAATTAATTTCCCTAGGGGAAATACCGCATCCACTTTTTGTAAATTATTTCCACTGGCACCTTGCAAGGACAATAGGTTTCCGTTACCACTTCTTCGTGTAGCGGGTACTGGTAATCGTAATTTTCCATTTAAGTAGCCGGCGGTGAGTGTATTCAGTTTTAAAAAAGAAGCAGGAGCACCTGCTGCTACAATTTTTCCACCATGAAATCCAGCACGCGGACCAATATCGATAAGATTATCCGCCGCCATCATGATGTCCTTATCATGCTCCACTACAATCACTGTATTCCCAAGGTCTCGCATTTTCTTTAAGGCCTCAATAAGCTGATGATTATCGCGTTGATGCAGTCCAATTGAAGGTTCATCCAAGATATAGGTGATCCCCCTCAACTGTGAACCAATTTGTGTGGCTAAGCGAATTCGCTGTGATTCACCCCCACTTAAGCTTCGGCTGGAACGATTCAATGATAAATAGCCCAACCCTACTTGCAATAGAAAATCTAAACGATCACGAATCTCCTTTAGAATATCTTTTGCAATGGCATTTTCTTTTTTAGACAACCGAAGTTCAAGCCCATCAAACCAAGCAGCCAGATTATCTAAATTCATTGCACTTAGCGTAGCGATATTCTTTTGATCAACGCTGAACCAATTACTTTCTTTCCGAAGTCGCGTTCCCTCACAAGCGGTGCATGGCTTCACTTCCATAAAATCTTCGGTCCATTCACGAATTGTTTCACTGTAGGGGTTGGCAAACCAACGCTGCAATAAATTGACAACTCCTTCAAATGGACCATTAGGACTAAACTGGAGGTCCGAAAAATCTTCCGTGGTCAGCACCCCTTCCTCATTTCCGTACAACAATAAATTCAATTGCTTTTTGGGAAGCTCTTGGATAGGCGTTTTAAATGAAATCTTATGCTTTTTGGCCATTTCCTGTGCCTGCCGAAACACCCAAGCGTCACGTTCCTCCCCAAGGGGAACTATACCGCCCTCGCTAATGCTGAGAGAGGTATCGGGAAGAACGGCTTTCATATTTACGTGATGACTAACACCCAGCCCCTTGCAGGCGGGACAAGCCCCGTAAGGCGAATTAAAAGAGAATGAATTGGGAGAAGGCTCCTCGTAACTGATTCCAGTATCCTCGCACATCAATTGTTTAGAGTACTGTACAATGCCGTGCCCCTCCACTTCTAAAAACAACAGGTCTTTTCCCAGTTGTAACCCTTGCTGTACACTTTGACTCAAACGCGCACGCATAGACGCTTCCACTTGCAAGCGATCGATCACTAATTCGATATCGTGAATTACATACCGGTCTACTTGCATCTTGGCTTGCAAGTCCCGCGTAGAGCCATCTATCCGAACCTTTAAGTATCCTTTTTTACGATACTCCTCAAACAACTCTCGGTAATGCCCTTTTCTTCCGCGCACAAGCGGTGCCAATACTGATATTTTCTTTCCTTCAAAATTTTGAAAGATGGCTTGCACGATTTCGTCCTCACTCCATTTGACCATGGGCTTTCCCGTGTTATAAGAATAAGCCCGACCAATTCTTGCAAAGAGTAATCGTAAAAAATCGTAGACTTCTGTTACAGTTCCTACAGTGGAACGCGGATTTTTACTGGTTGTTTTTTGCTCAATGGCAATCACCGGAGAGAGTCCTGTAATTCGATCAACATCCGGTCTTTCCATATCGCCTACAAACTGACGTGCATATGCTCCAAAGGTTTCTAAATAGCGACGTTGTCCTTCGGCGTAAATAGTATCAAAAGCCAATGAGGATTTTCCAGAACCACTGATCCCTGTAATTACCACTAACTTATTCTTGGGTATAGCAATATCAAGATTTTTGAGATTGTGGACACGCGCACCCGTAACCTCAATAAATTCCTGGTCAGTTTTTGCAGCTATTTTTTTGCTATTGGTGCGTGCCATGAGGGAGGCAAAGATACACGCTAACGAGCAGGTGGCAGGAGTTGATTGCGGATAAGGCGGTTATGATATTGTTGAACAAATGCCTTGAGTCGGGTATCCATTTCCGATACAAGCTGCTTTTCCTTTGTAGCCAGATTTTGACGCAGTAGTGGATCCTTTTGAAAGTTATAAAGGGATCCTGTAGCATTTTCCTTGTACTGATATAAAAATTGATCTTGAATTAATTGAAAGCCTCCATAATAATTGACCGCCCAATTTTCTGGCTTATCCGCAAAAACATTTTTACCAAATGAGAGTAATGGCCCTTTGTAGCCCAAATACCCTAGTACTGAGGGCATAATATCCGTTGCTGAATATTACCTGGTAAAAAAGCTTGTAAACTATCAGAGGGATGGTAGAAAAAAATAGGAATAGCCATATTGCCCCAAGCTGTTTGGTAGGTTGGATGATGTGAAATAGAGGCGTGATCTGCTGTGATCACAAATAAGGTTTTGTCAAACCAGGGCTTATTTCGAATTGTCGCAAAAAATCTTTTTAATGCAAAATCGGTGTACCCCGTAACCTCTCGTATTGGATGCTCACCCCTCGGAAAAACATTTTTGTATTGCTCAGGTACCTGAAAGGGTTCATGTGAGGAAACTGTGAACAACGTAGATTGAAATGGCTGCGGGAAGCTATCCAGCTTGTTAGCAAAAAACTGCAAAAAAGGTTCGTCCCAAATTCCCCAGGTGCCGTCAAAATCCTGGTCATTATTGTACTCGTCCTTTCCATAATAATACTCAACACCAAACAAATTCACCAAGGCCTTAAATCCCATTGACCCATTAGGAGCGCCATGGAAAAAAGAAGTATGATATCCCTTTTCCTTTAAGAGTTGCGGAAGGCTCTGTATCCGGTTGGATACATAAGGAGTAAGAATAAAAGGTAACTCTCCTGATGGAATACCCGCCAGGACGGCAGGTAGTGCATCGATAGACTTTCTTCCAGCCGCAAATCCATTTTCCAGTACATAACTTTTTGAAAGCAAGGAATCGAGGAAGGGGGTATACCCTTTGTAAGTGCCCCCATTTAAATTGCGGTTGTAAAATCCTATCGATTCCCGGCCAAAACTTTCCAGTACTAAGATTACTACATTTTCTTCCTTAAAGGAGTGGGCAGGGTTCAACTGTATGACAGGGGAGTAAATGGCTCCAACCTGAGTAGCAGAAAAAAATTGATCTTCCTTATAAAATTGCTGACGGATTGTACGCAGCATACAAAACGGCGTATTTAATACCAAGGGTATATCGCCTGGATTTTTTACATATTGCCCGGCATTACTCATGGTGATGGGACGAGTAGAATAACGCCAATCTCCCCGAATCCCTCCCACCATTAAAAATGGGAAAAGCAATAGCATCCCTACGGAACCGGTATAAAAAAATAAAGGCCTAATTGATGCGGGGGGTCGAACCGCAACCTTATTATATCCAACTATCAATAGCCAGAAAAAAATAAGGAATACCGGTATGAAATACCAGTAGTGCCCAGTGGCGGTAGTTAGAATTGTTCCAAGATTTTCTTCATTGGCAAATTCGCGCACCACAGTTGCCGTGGTACGCCGAAGTGTAAAAGGGAAATACACCATATCCACACAGCTTACTAGCAAGGCCGCTCCGTTAGTAACCACAAATAGACCACGAGTAAATCGTTGAAAGGGTTTGCTATATCGAATTTGAGAAGGAGAAGCTTGCAGCAGAATATACAGTGAATTGGTGTAGCAGATTGCTGCAATATCAAAACGAAGTCCTCCCCACAAAATCGGACCCCAATCAGTCGATTGCAATCCTTGAAAATGACCTTGATTGAAAAAATAAAAAACAAAGCGAGTCAACCAAAGCAATAATAGCGCCCAACCTACGCGCAATACAATAGCAGCATATTGATTGAGTACAATTTTGGTATGTCCAAGCTGGTTCATCCGTCTGCTAAAATAACACTTAAGTTATGATACAGTCCTCTATATTCGCATAAACAATCGACCATGCGCTTCCTGCTATTTTTGTTGCTGTTTGTCCCACTCTCCATGTTGGCACAAGAGAAACTACCAGCTGTAATCATAAAAACAATTGCCGGAAAGGAAGTAAACACCGAATCCTTTCAAAATAGTGATGTGCCCCTGGTAATTAGTTTTTGGGCAACCTGGTGTAAACCTTGTTTACAAGAATTAGATGCATTCAATGATCTCACTGAAACCTGGAAAAAAGAAACACCAGCCCGAATCATAGCCATTTCTATCGATGACAGCAGAACGGCAGCTGGAATCAAAAAAACGGTGGGATTACATGATTGGAGTTTTGAAGTTTTTTGGGACGAAAATCAGGACCTTAAACGTGCCTTGAACATTTCGTTAATTCCACATACGTTGGTAATTGACAAAAATGGAGTGATTGTAAAACGATACACGGCCTATGTTCCGGGCAATGAGGATAAAATATTGGCCTTACTCAAAACCTTGTAAGATGCGCATACTCCTTTTTTCAATTCTGCTTTCGATTAGCTTTTCTGGCCTGACGCAAGGAAAAGGATTTTTCAAAGAAAGTAAGTTGAACGGTAGTCTCGAAACCAATAACCAGTATTATCTCGATAACAAGCGAGGAAATATTCTAGCCCCTGAAAAAAGGTTTGCTTCGAATACTTACCTGACTGCCAACTATCAATACAAAGGATTTAGAGCCGGAATACAATTTGAAGGATATAACCCAGCCTTACAAGGATTTCCAACCCGGTATGAGGGAAACAAACTAGTACGCAGATTTATCCGGTACACCAACAAGAAAGTTGATGTACACATTGGTAATTTTTTTGAACAATTTGGAAATGGTCTGATTTTTCGGGCCTTTGAGGAAAGAAGTTTGGGGTTAGATAATAATTTGGATGGCGTGGGCATTCGATACACCCCTTTCCGGTCACTAAAAATAAAGGCGGTTTGGGGACGTCCCCGCACTTTTATGGAACGGTCCCCCGGCGAAGTGATGGGAGGCGACTTGGAGTGGTCTCCACTGAACAAAGAGGTCAATGGCAATACCCAGCTTTTTCAACTTGGGGCCAGTTATGTAAAAAGATTTATGCGCTATTATGGTGCAGACCCGAGATTTCCTCAACAAGTGGAAGCCTTTGCTGCACGATTCAATGGTCAATTTAATTCCCTGAGCTTTTCAGGGGAATGGGTACATAAATCAATTGAAGCAAACTTTCCAAATGACTACATAAAAAAGAAAGGCCTGATCCTTTTTCTGAAAACAGGTTGGCAGGATCCTACCAACCGAATGGGACTGCAATTTCAATTTCGGCGGTTAGAAAACGCAGACTATAAAGGCAATTTTAATTCAAGTGATGCAGTGGCTTCCATCAATTATACACCCGCACTCACCAGACAACATACCAACTTACTAGCTAACATTTATCCGCACTCCATACAACCTATTGGGGAGATTGGAGGAATGGGTGATTTTTTTATCCGGTTCAAAAAAAATACCCCATTAGGTGGAAAATTTGGTACTCGAGTTGATATCAACTACTCCAATTATCATGCCTTAGACAGCACACGTGTTACTACGGGTGAAGGATTTATCAGCAAGCGAATCATTGCATTTGGAAAAACAAAATTATTCAGAGATCTCAACTTGATTATTGATAAACGGTGGACCAAAGAGTACAAGACACTATTGACCTTCATCAACCTTTTTTATAATCGAACAATTTTGCAAGGTGGCCCCTATGGTGATGTGCGCGCTACTTTGGTTGTAACTGACCACTATATTAAAATCAAGAAAAAATACCAGCTAAGGATTAATGCAGAGCATATGTGGGTGAATAGTGACGAAAGAAACTGGGCGGGTTTGTTGACCGAATGGAGCTTTCCTAACGGACTTTCACTTTTTGTAAGTGATATGACCAATTATCAAACTTACAAGATGCATTACTACAATGTAGGCTTTGCCCTTTCAAAGAATAAGCAACGAATACAACTTAGTGCCGGACAACAAAGAGCAGGCCTCCTCTGTGTAGGAGGCATTTGCCGCTTTGTTCCTTCGTACAATGGATTCAGCTTAAACTATACGCTGAATCTCTAGCAACAATATTAGAAATTTTGGGTCTGGCCTACAATTACATCCTGTGCATTTAGCACCTGCGTACTGCTGGTAGATCCCGTATCGTTGATTACCAAGGCAACAATTTTACCTTTCCCTGCAGCGATTCCTGTAACATTTACAGTAGTGGTGTTTACATACTGTCCACCCAGGCCTGTATTAGCAACTGGAATAACATCTCCCTCTAAACTTGCAGTAATAGAGCGTCTGAACACTCCATTATGAGTAAAATTTGGCATTGGGTTTCCTGCACCATAATATGGGTGAGACTGATAGGAGCTATTTCCAGCCAGATAATTAACTTGATTGTACTTTAATGCGTCCTCTACCAACATCAAAACTAACTTCACATTTTTCTTACTAAAATCACTGCCAAACTTCACTGTGGTTTTTACAGAACAATCTGTACCACTCAAAGTGGTTTCCAGTTTGATCCCAACAAAAGATTCTGCAGCAACTGCAAAATCAATATTGCTAGCTAAGGTTGAAGAACTCACCACTGTTTGGCGATTCACCAAGCCAGTTGGAAATGCATTGATACCATAACGATTCATTAATGGCAAGAAAGCATTTGAATGATAAGGATCAAACTGGCCACCCGTAGGACCATAATGCATACCTACAAAAATCAATTTGGCTCCATGTTGTTGTTGCTTTTGCTCCAACGTATAGGTCATCAGCGGACACCATCCACACCAGGTTCCTGTAAAATCTTCAACGTATGCTTTACGCGTATAAGTAGTTGTGGTGGGTGTAGAACCCCCTCCACCCGTTGTGTCATCAGATTTCTTCTTACAGCCAGTTGAGAATAGTGCAATACCTAGCACCAGGGCTGATAAAATAAAGCGAGTTGTTTTCATGCAGTCGGTTTTAGTCTTTAAATGTAGGATTTTTTAAATTCATATAATATTTTCGGGTTGAATCCCTCATTTTTTCAATGGCATAGCGAAGCATTGTTCTTGGCATTTTTGATGCGTTTTGGCTAAGAAAATTCTCAACTGGCCCAGGATTTACCTTCCAGGCTTCCCGCAACATCCAACCAATTGCCTTGTGTATCAAGTCGTGAGGATGAGAAAGTAACTTAGTACTTAATTGAAACAAGTCTTTAAAATCTTGCTTTTTAATAAAGTGGTAGGTAGCTACAATGGCAATACGATTTTCCCAAATACTGTTTGAGCTCGCCAATTGATAGAGAATTTTACGATCCTTGTCCTCCAACCATTTGCCCAAAATTTTATAAGCTGTAGCATCAACTAGATCCCAGTTATTTACATATTTGATTTCCTGTAAGTATAGTTCTACATACTTCTTACCCTCCCCTTTTTTATTCGCGGATTCAAATAAATATGTCAAGATAAAGAGAGCCGTCAATCGCTCTTCATGGTAGCCGGATTTTAGTAATTCACATATCAACACAACATCAGCTTGCAAGAAGTACTTTTTAGCAATAAGCCGTTGATCAGGTACACTTATTCCATGAAAAATATCTCCTTCCGCGTAATCACCCTTGCCCGTTTTAAAGAAAGAAGCCATGACAAGGGCTTTTTCTTTGGAAGCTTTTGACTTTAATGATTTAACTATTTGGCTTTTGAGTAATGTCATTTATTTGAAAAGGGCAACCGATGTATTTTGAAATAACAACACGATACTAAGCACGTAATTTATGATAGCTCAAGTAGGAAGTTAGTAGCAGACCAAAGAATAAAACTGGCATCAGTATTTCTGCAATTGTATCTCCAACTGCGAGATGAGCATTCAATGCCGTCAAATACAAGATACCAAAACCAACATACGCCCATTCTTTAAATCTTGCTGGTACGGCTGGTATAATCAGTAATAGCATACCAATAAATTGGCCGATACTTACCTCCAGGCTTAAATATCGTGGAATTCCCAGGTGCTCCGTGCCTTTAATGGCCATCTCTGAATTCATAAAAAAGATCCCTGTAGAAGCAAAAAGGCAAATAATACTAGTAGTAACCCAATAAATAATTTTAGTTGACTTCATAAAAGTTGATTTTTT
>CAIRNW010000141.1 GCA_903879995.1 uncultured Bacteroidota bacterium | reverse complement strand
GGAACAACCCAGCAGATTACCGGGCTTTCAGCGGGCATATATGAAGTTACCATAACGGATGCACACGGTTGCACGGTTACCGACAGTGTTGAGATAAAGCTGTTGAGTGCGCTGGATGATCCTGAACAGGCGGTTACAGTTCGACTGTGGCCCAATCCTGCCGATGCCTTTTTATGGGTTGAAGCAGCAGAAAAGGGAGAACTGAAGCTGTACAATGCACAGGGCAGAATGGTAATTCAACAGACCTGTGCTGCGGGAAAGAATCGAGTGGATGTATCGTCATTCTCTGCGGGTATGTACTGGTGGCAATGGGGACTGTATGGCGGGCTGATTGCAATTGTCAGGTAATCGGGAGTGTCCAGATATGCCCGCTGACTCAGACCGGTGTTTCTCCAGGCTTCCAAATGTCGCTGCATTGACGTAACTTTGGAGGCGCGTACGCCCCCTGACTTGATTCTTGCCATGTGTAATTCAATTTTCGGCAAAGGTCAGCAGCGTTGAAAATTTCTCTAAATCATATTTGCGTGGACTCTATCAGTTCAAAAAAACTTTCATACCTTACCGCTAGTCATCGGTGAGCCGTTCAAGGTGCGGTTGCATATCTAATAAGTTTGGTCGCTTACAAGATACGCCGATGGCCAATTTTCTAACCACTCAACTTTCTGAACACGCTCTAAATATGAAAAATGCAATTTTACTTTGGTTTACTCTTGCATTTGCAGCATTTTCACATGAATTTTTGAGTGCACAAAAACCTGTTTATCAAATACAAGGCCCTCACACAGAATATGAAGGGCCGTATTATATCAGGGTTTTCGTCACATATGTCCAACAAAACTCAAACAAATGGACAACGACCGTGGACTTGACCGCAAGGACTGCCGGAATCATCTCAAAGTTGAATTCGGTCTATAACGCATACTACATTTATTTTGTTGGGGAGTCTGGTACTTGTACAGCAGCACATACAGTCATTACACAGGACAATTTTATCCCAAGTCATTTACATCCTACCGCATTGGATATTTTTGACAGGGGAGACACAGGTGCACCATCAGGCTATGCTTTCAATGTCCCCAATACGTTCCTTGAAGCATATGGCAGTTATGGTACGCTTCCCGGCAGCCACTCGGAGGTGATTGTGCATGAAGTTGGTCACTGCCTAGGACTCTCGCACATTTTTACCAATGCTTCCACCTACTCCGATGGTTGTACAGAAACAGGAGGTTTATGCGCAAACGGAGAATCGGATTGTTATTGTTGTGGCGACTATGTTTGCGATATACCTGATTCACCTCAAAGCATAGCTGTCACTTCCGATTGTTCCCAATCCGTTTCGCCCGCCGGATTGTTGCCCGAGCAGTTCAGAAATTACATGTCGTATTCTACACCCGGGCAGTGCCGTGATTTGTTCACCGAAGGCCAAATCAAACGGATGTGGGCGTATCTCGCCCTTGCGCCTGACCTGCAAGGTATCCGTATACAGCAGGTGGAATTTCCAGCATCAAACCCTCCTGCTTTGTCAGGCAACATTGTTGTTGAATCGGGAGAACTGACCATCAACTCCTTGTTGGAAATGCTTCCAGGATCAACCATACGTGTCAAACCGGGGGCTTCATTGAAGGTTCAGGCCACGGTGACAGGGGCCTGCAATGCGATGTGGCAAGGCGTGATTGTGGAAGGAACTACATTTGCCTCCCAGATACCGGCTAATCAAGGTCAAGTCGTGGTCTTGGGTACTGGGAAATTGGAGCATTCAAAAGTAGCGATTGATGTTCAAGACAGCAACCCGGACGGCAGCCCAATAAGCAGTACCGGGGGCGGTATAGTCAAAATTGTCAACGGAAAACTAGTCAACAACACCATCGGCATTAGCTTCGGCCCCTATGCCTCGCCTGGAACCAATGCGGCCAATGCAAGCCTTTTGTTCTTGCCTCAAATATCGGTTGATAACAGTTATAGGGGGGCGGATAAGCCTACATGTATGATGCTTGACGGTGTAGTCAGGCTTGCTGTCCGATTTGGCAGGTTTATGGATTTAAGAACTTCTTGTTCAGGAGCAGCAAGCAGGGCAAACGGCGTGGATTCCAAGAATGCGGGCTTTCGGATAATTTCGGGAACATTTGAAGGGCTTGACATCGGGATACGGGCGGACAAATTGAACAAAAACAACGGTTCCCTCACGGTCTCCGGTTCGACTTTCAGGAGTTGTTACAAAGAAATTCAATCCATTTCGACGAGCGGGTTTTCAATCGCCGGAAATAATTTTACTGTTCAAAAACCAGATGCATGCCCGACAGCAGCCGAAATAATGGGTGTACAAATCAAAGGTGAAACCAATGGCTTTGGGTTCTCGTACAACGATTTTTCATTCGCTGGAACGGATTTGCCGCTCGAAGTTTTGATTGGCACCGATTGCGAGAACCTCAAAGAAGGATTGGACAATACCATCGAAAAAAACACCTACACCAACCTGAATATCGGCAATCGTGCGGTGGGAATAAATAGTGGACTTGACGACGGTTTAGAGTACCAATGTAACACCAATTTCAATCTTTTGGGTTTGCCGAGCGATTTTCAGGTCAAATCAGGTTCGATTAAAAAAATACAGGCAGGGAGAATGGCTAACCAAGACAATCCAGACATCCCTACTGGCAATGTGTTTTCTGAATCAGGATTCACTTTTGAGAACAACGGCAGCGCGGTGGATTATTATTTCTTGAAAGACCCAAACAACCCACTGCAAGACCCGAGCGTAGCGTTGGGTTGGGTTGGAATTAACGAAGAACCATTAAATACCGCAAACCCTGATTGCGGGACACCAGAACCTTGCGACCCTTGCCCAAAAGAATTGGTGGACGAATGGAAAGAACGGTTCCTTCAAAATCGGGCTCAATGGATGGAGAAAAAGGCTGTTTTTTCCACCCTGACCAATGTAGGAGATATAGAAAAGGAGGCAAAAGCCATCTCGAATCTCCGTTTGGCCATGAATATGGACGCGGGCAGGATATTGCGCAATTATGAACAGGACACGGTATCCATCAACGTGGATTCCATTGTCCAGTGGCTGATTTTGACGCAAACTTACCAAACTGACATCAGTCTTGCCAAACACTATTTTTTCAATGGCAATTACGAAGCGTTCGAACACCTTTGGGCGAAGATACCCTTGGATTATCACCCCGCCGAAGTTCAATCCTTGGAATTAGAAAGGCTTGGCAGGATTTTCAATTACCTCCAAAACCTTGACCATGAGGTAATCTCATTGAACAAACTGCCTGCCGAGGCCATAACGTTTTTGAAAGATCATACGGATGTTTGCGATGAGGCTGCCTACCTGAGCGAAATCATCTTATGGAGGAACGGCGTAAGGGTTAACCTTGATTGCGCCCATGCAGAAGAGAGAGGATACGAAGAAACAAAGACAACGATTCAAAACCGGTCTGATTTAAACGGCTACCCCAACCCTGCTGGAAACGAGTTCATATTGGATTGGGCAGGCGAACAACCTGATTGGGTGCGAGTATTCGACCAATTTGGTCGCAATGTCTGTGATACCCCGATTGTAAACGACCAAAAAAATCTTGCCATCGCTACGGGTCATTTCAACAATGGGATTTATTTTATTTTGGCACAAGGAGCGGGCAGCATTCCACGCAGCCTGACATTTATTGTTCAGCATTGATTTGTTTCATATCTAAGGCATCATTGGGTGTAAAAGGCCCAATAATGCTTTTCATTTTTTAAATATTCATGAAATGGCCCGATTTTTACTAATTTTTTCGTTTTATCCCAAATTAATATTTTCCCAGGAAGTCTGGAATTCCATGCCGTTTCTTTCCTATCCGAACACTCAAATCACGGACATGATTATTGATAACGATACTGTTATCGTTTACGGTGACGGATTCAACAACAACATTGAATGGAAACAAGGCTTGGTTATTGCTAAATTGGATTCGAACGGCACGGTGTTGCAGGAAAAAATAATCCTCGATGCTTTGGGGGACAAACTGGCAGTCTCCGAAAGATGGGGCAAAATCATCAATACTTCTGATGGTGGATATATTGCCACCGCCGCGCCTGTAATCCGTAAGAGTGCGATG
>CAIRNW010000140.1 GCA_903879995.1 uncultured Bacteroidota bacterium | reverse complement strand
TCTTCAGCTGGAGCAGCTGTGTCGGCGGCCGGTGCTGCTTCAACTGCTTTTTCAGCAGCTTTCTTGCGTCCACCAGAACGACGTGTTTTCTTTGCAGCTCCTTTTTCTTCTCCTTTCTTGTAGATCTCATTAAAATCAACTAACTCGATCATCGCCATATCCGCATTATCACCAGGACGATATCCTAACTTGATGATACGTGTATAGCCACCAGGACGTCCTGCTACTTTCTCAGCCACTGTTCCGAAAAGTTCTTTGATAGCCTCCTTATCCTGTAAATAACCAAACACAATACGACGCTGATGCGTAGTATTATCTTTTGCTTTAGTGATCAGGGGCTCAACAAAACCTCTCAATGATTTTGCTTTGGCTGTTGTGGTTACAATACGCTTGTGCTGAATAAGCTGACAAGCCAGATTTCCAAGTAGGGCCTCGCGGTGTGCTTTGGTACGACCCAGGTTGTTTACTTTGTCTCCGTGACGCATGACTGTTTGTTTTTAACACTGCACCGTGTCAGGAATTGCAGTGGTTGCTGCTGATTAAAACCAACAGCGGTTATCAATAATTAAATTTCACTTACATCAATACCCATTTTGGCAAGATCCATACCAAAATGTAATCCACGCTCAGAAAGCACCTGCTCAATTTCAGAGAGTGATTTCTGTCCGAAGTTGCGGAACTTCATCAAGTCTTCTTGCTCATACTGAACCAGCTCACTAAGTGAATTGATTTTAGCTGCTTTCAAGCAATTGAATGCACGTACGGAAAGATCAAGATCCTCCAATGGAGTCTTCAATACTTTACGCAACTGAAGAGTTTGCTCATCAACCAGATCTTCTTTCTTTTCTTCTTTATTGTCGAACGTGATATTCTCATCGGTGATGATCATCAAGTGCTGAATCAAAATGCGAGAAGCCTGCTTCACCGCTTCTTCAGGATGAATGGTACCATCCGTAGAAACCTCCATGATCAACTTTTCAAAGTCTGTACGCTGTTCTACACGGGTATTTTCTACACTGTATTTTACGTTCTTGATTGGAGTAAAAATAGAATCCGTAGGAATATATCCAACAGGTGATTCTTTGGGTTTGTTATCCTCTGCAGGAACATATCCACGGCCTTTACCAATAGTCAACTCCAGATCCAAACGTGCAGAAGCATCCAATGTACAAATCAATAAATCAGGATTCATGATTTGGAAAGCCTGTGTGTTTTCACCAATCAACGCAGCAGTGAACTCTGTTTTATTTTTTACAGAGATGCTGATTTTTTCACTGGTGAAATCCTGATCACCGATTTTTTTGAAACGAACCTGCTTAAGGTTCAACAAGAGTTCTACCACATCCTCGCTCACGCCTTTAAGGGTGGCGAACTCGTGATCAACTCCTTCAATTTTGATACCCACAATGGCGTAACCCTCTAAAGAGTTAAGCAATACGCGGCGAAGTGCATTTCCGATAGTTACACCATATCCAGGCTCCAGTGGACGGAACTCGAACTGTGCATTAAAATCACTAGCCTTCTGTAAAATGATCTTATCAGGTTTTTGAAAATTGAGAATTGCCATACGATTATTTTTTCGGTGAGAGGTATTACCTCATGGGTTTACTTAGAATACAATTCGACGATCAGCTGCTCCTTGATATTCTCAGGAACACTTTCACGCTCGGGGTAAGTGATGAACGTACCTTTCATTTCTGTCTCGTTAAAGTCAAGCCAGCCAAACTTTGGATTTTTACCACGAATGGGGCTAGTGATAGAAGTACGCGTACGACTGCTGTCCTTGATCGTAACCACATCACCGGGCTTCAAAGAGTAGGAAGGAATATTCACAACCTGACCATTCACCTCAATGTGCTTGTGGCTCACGAGCTGACGGGCACCAGGACGAGAAGGCGCAATACCCATGCGGAAAACGGTGTTATCCAATCTTGCTTCAAGGAGCTTGATCAGGTTTTCACCCGTTACACCTTTACGGCGAGCGGCTTCTTCAAATGTTTTGCGGAATTGTTTTTCCAGTACACCGTAGGTATACTTTGCTTTTTGCTTTTCACGAAGTTGTAATGCATACTCGCCAAGGGTTTTACGCTTGCGCTTGTCTCCGTGCTGGCCTGGAGGGTTGCTGTTTTTACCCAACCATTTGCCATTTCCCAAAATGGGCTCCCCGAAAATACGGGAGATCTTGGTCTTAGGACCATTGTAACGTGCCATAGTACTTGTTCATTTAAGCTTTTTTAAAAACCGGTGCGACGATCGGTAAAAAGCTTTAAAAAAATTAATCGTGCACCCTTTAATAAAATGAAACGACTGGCGTCGAACTATTTAATTATACGCGTCTCTTTTTAGGAGGACGGCATCCGTTGTGAGGCATTGGCGTCACATCTTTGATCATTACCACCTCAATTCCGCTTTGTGATAAAGAGCGAATGGCACCCTCACGTCCAGAACCTGGACCTTTCACATACACATCCACACGCTTCAAACCTGCATCAAATGCCACTTTTGCAGCATCTGCAGCGGCCATTTGTGCGGCATAAGGAGTATTCTTCTTGGAACCGCGGAAACCCATTTTACCAGCACTGCTCCAGGAAATTACCTGGCCCGTTTTGTTGGTAAGGCTCACAATAATATTGTTGAATGTTGCAGAGATATGTGCATCCCCGTAAGAATCAACTTTCACGACTCTTTTTTTAGAGGCCTGCTTTGCGCTGGGTTGCTGTTGTTGTGCTTTTGCCATTGTATTACTTGAGGTAGTCTGTTAAATTAATTATCGATTATTTCTTAGGAGCCTTCTTCTTACCGGCTACAGTTCTACGCTTTCCTTTACGCGTACGGCTATTTGTTTTTGTACGTTGACCACGAACGGGCAAACCTTTACGATGACGAAGACCACGGTAGCAAGCGATGTCCAATAAACGCTTGATGCTCATTTGCACTTCAGAACGAAGCTGACCTTCTACTTTCAATTCATCAGTAATAACACTACGAATGGCATTTAACTCGTCGTCATTCCATTCGTTTACTTTCTTGTTACGATCGATATTGTTTTTATCGAGAATGTAGCGGGCAGTAGAAGGACCGATCCCATAGATATAGGTTAGTCCAATCTCACCTCTTTTCTGTTTTGGTAAATCAACACCGGCAATACGAGCCATAATTGAGTATTAAAAAATTAATTGGTTTAAAATAGGATTAACCCTGACGCTGCTTATAGCGAGGGTTTTTCTTGTTGATAATGTACAGCTTGCCTTTACGACGAACAATCTTACAGTCGGCGCTGCGCTTTTTAATAGAGGCTCTTACTTTCATCTTTATTCTGTTTAACAGTCTTATTTATAACGGAAATTGATCCGTCCCCTTGTTAAATCGTAAGGAGAAAGTTCAACACCAACTTTATCACCGGGGAGAATACGGATGTAGTGCATTCGCATTTTTCCGGAGATCGTAGCTAGGATTTCGTGCCCATTTTCCAGTTTTACCCGGAACATTGCATTTGATAATGCTTCTAGAATAACTCCATCCTGCTTAATCAGCGGTTGTTTCGACATACGATTTTAAGGGGTGCAAAGATAGGTCGTTATCAGCGAATAACGAAGAATTTCCCTAAAATTTTGAAAGCGAGGGAATTACTCAGCCCAACTCATCACATAGCCTTGATTTTCAATATCTAAGGCCTGTTTTGTTAACATAAGGGGGCGGAATGTATCAACCATCACGGCTAATTCCTTTGTTTCCTTAGCTCCGATGCTTTTTTGAACAGCTCCGGGGTGTGGACCGTGCGGGATGCCCGCGGGGTGCAATGTGATCATACCACGCGTTACACTTTTTCGACTCATGAAATCGCCATCTACGTAGTAAATCACTTCGTCACTGTCAATGTTGCTGTGATTATAAGGAGCAGGGATTGCCTGCGGATGATAATCGTAAAGACGGGGCACAAACGAACACACCACAAAACTGTTGGTTTCAAATGTTTGATGGATGGGTGGTGGCATGTGAACACGACCCGTGATCGGTTCAAAATCGTGAATAGAAAAGATGTATGGATAGCAACACCCGTCCCAGCCTACCACATCAAACGGATGCGTACCATAATGCAATCCGTATAGCATTCCTTTCTTTTTGGCTCGAATTAAAAAATCACCTTGCTGGTCAATAGTGAGTAAATCTTGTGGAGGACGAATATCGCGTTCGCAATAGGGCGAATGCTCCATCAACTGTCCAAACCGACTCATATATCGTTTAGGATAACGAAGGGGCGAAAAAGACTCTACAATAAACAAGCGATTGGTTGGCGTATCAAAATGTATCTGATAAATAGTTCCTCTGGGAAGAATTATGTAATCTCCATAGGAGAATGGCAGTTGTCCATACTGGGTAAGCACCTTGCCCGACCCCTCATGAACAAAAATCAGTTCGTCCGCATCGGTATTCTTGTAGAAATAATCAGTCATACTTTGCTGCGGAGAAGCCAATACAATATGACAATCGTTGTTGACTAACACCGGCACACGACTTTTCAAAAAATCGGCCTCTGGTTTTACTTTAAATCCTTCGAAGCTCCGGTGCTTCAACATTTTTTCCTCTGCAATCTGAGGAGAAACATCAAGCTGAGGTTCAGTTTTTATGATCTGCGTGGGAGGATGACAGTGATAGAGTAAGGAGTAATCATCACTGAATCCCTCCGTAGAAAATAACTGTTCGCTATACAAAGTTCCATCCGGCTTACGAAACTGCGTGTGCCGTTTGTGAGGAATTTGTCCAAGTGTATGGTAATGCGCCATAGGAGATCAGTGATTAATTTGTAATACCAACTGTAACCTTATGCACCGGGGAACAGCGGTCTTCCCACTAATTCTCTTCCTGGCCAGGGTATACCCGCCAGTATCAATACCAAAGCGATTGCAAGCAACCAGGTAACAGAGCGGAAGTTCAATTGCTTTGCTTTGCCGCGCGCCAATGTGATTAATACAATTGAGGTTATCATCAAAACGGGATGCTCAATCAGAAAAAATCGATAAAATGAATCACGCATTACTGAAGTTCCTTCGGGAAGGTTCAAGGTTGTCCAGCCATATCGCCCCGCTATGGTTTGATAAAGCCCAATTAGCAACATCGTGTGTGAGGCAATCATCAGCCAAAGGCTGCTGCTACGGATGGATTCTTTTTTTGTCATTGCTTGGATCAAACTCCAAACAAGTAATAATAACACTACCCATCGAAGGGCATTGTGCAAGTGCAAAAGTCCGGTTTCCATATAGCATTTGTTTAGGTAAACAAATGTAAGGAGGCTTTCTTACTCTACCCAGTCAGCCACAAAAACATTCGTATCACGGGTTCCCCCGTTGTTCCGATTACTTGCAAAAACAATACGTTTCCCATCCGGGCTGAACATAGGGAACGCATCAAATCCCTTGTCGCGGCTTACCTTTTGCAAATTGGAGCCATCTCCATTGATCGTATACAAGTTGAAAGGAAAACCACGTTTGTATTCATGATTGGATGCAAAAATGATACGTTTACTGTCAGGCATAAAAGTGGGTGCCCAATTGGCCTGACCAAAATTGGTTACCTGCTTTGCACCCGTACCATCAGCATTAGCTACCCAAACCTCCATGTTAGTGGGAGCAACCAGGTCCTGCGCCAGCAACTCTTTGTATTCAGTGATAGCCGCCTCTGTTTTAGGGCGAGAGGCACGCCAAATGATTTTTTTACCATCCGGACTAAACCAAGCTCCCCCATCGTACCCTAATTCATGGGTGATTCTTTTTTCTTTTCCAGACTTGAGATCCATGATGTAAAGTTCTATGTCACCGTCTTTGGTGCTGGTGTAAATCATTTTTTTACCATCGGGTGAAAG
>CAIRNW010000139.1 GCA_903879995.1 uncultured Bacteroidota bacterium | reverse complement strand
TTTTTTTACCTTTTTATGGAAGATTTGTCGTTGCTTAATCTTTTGGAATAAAGCAAATTAGTTTAAAGTGCGATACAAGTTGAATTATATCAAACGCAAGCCTCTTCAAGGAATTGATTTCGATATAAAATTCACATTATTTTGAAAGATTTACATGAATTTGAAACAAATTAAATGGCGGTCATTTGAAAGCCAAGTCTCTCTTGACCAAGCTGCAATGGAAAGAGTTTTAGTATTAGCAGATTCTTCAATTAAAGCGCGAGGTCAATTTCATCTTGTATTAGCTGGAGGATCCACACCTAAAAACGTTTACACACTTCTTAAAAATATCAATACGAATTGGCATAAATGGCACGTCTATTTTGGAGATGAGCGATGTCTCGATTTGTCTCACCAAGACCGAAATAGCACTATGGCTTTTGAAGCTTGGCTTAATCATATCGATATTCCAGCCCAAAATATTCATACAATTCCAGCTGAGCTTGGTCCGATAGAAGGCGCACGTTTATATAATGAAACACTGAGCAAGGTAGGGGATTTTGACTTAGTCCTTTTAGGGCTTGGTGAAGATGCCCATACGGCAAGTTTATTTCCAGGACATAGTTGGGATAACAATTTAGATGCTCTTGCGGTCTTCGATGCACCAAAGCCACCACCATTAAGAGTATCTATGTCGCCAGCACGGCTAAGCCGATCTAAATCTGTGCTTTTCTTGGTTAGTGGGAAAGAGAAACAAACCGCGATAAATCAATGGAAAGCGGGGGATTTAATACCTGCAAGCTTGATCACCTGTAACAACGGGGTAGATGTATTTTACTTTAACGTAAGTTAGGTTTTTTGAATCACAATATTTGGAAATTTATTACTGTAATCTTGTGCAAGTTTAGATACTTTAATGGCTGTTAAACGGGCAATTTTTTTGTAAGTTTTTGCAGCATTGCTTTCAGGCTCTGCTACCACCGTTGGGTTTCCATTGTCAGCTTGTTCCCTAATCTTAATGTCCAAAGGCAAGCTGCCTAAAAGAGATACACCGTAATCCAGACACATTTTTTCAGCGCCTCCGGATCCAAAGATATGCTCTTCGTTGCCACATTTTGAACATGTATGCATGGCCATATTTTCTACAATACCGATAATTGGAATATTTACTTTTTCAAACATTTTTAATCCACGTCTAGCATCAAGTAGTGCAATATCTTGAGGGGTTGTAACGATAATAGCGCCTGTGACAGGGACTTTTTGAGATAACGTGAGTTGAATATCACCGGTGCCAGGCGGTAAATCAACAACAAGATAATCAAGTTTATCCCATCTTGTTTCTTTTAAGAGTTGCTCGAGTGTGCCTGTAACCATCGGACCTCGCCACACCATGGGCGTTTCCGTATCTACAAGAAATCCAATCGACATAGCTTGAATGTCGTGAGCCACAATAGGCTCCATTGACTTACCATCTTTACTCTCAGGCTTTGAGTGTATCCCTAGCATTTGAGGTTGGCTTGGGCCATAAATATCAGCATCTAAAATGCCTACCCGAGCGCCTTCAGCTGATAAAGCTAAAGCGAGATTAACTGCGGTTGTAGACTTTCCTACGCCACCTTTACCTGAGGCAACAGCAATAATGTTCTTAACACCAGGAATATGCGCTATGCCTTTTTGAGCCGCATGGGATGTGATTTTAAAATCAACT
>CAIRNW010000138.1 GCA_903879995.1 uncultured Bacteroidota bacterium | reverse complement strand
GCTGCCAGAGGGTCCCTTAGGGCGTATTGGAATTGCATTTGCGCGTAGTATGCCCAGCCGTGTCTATGCAAAAGTAGAAGCAACTAAAAATGGTTTATACAAAAGTGAAGACGGTGGTTTCAATTGGCAATTGGTGAATAGCAATCCTAGTGATGTAACCGATCGTCCATTTTACTATCAAGAAATTTATGTAGACCCCAAGAACGAAAACAGGATCTATGATGTACACTCCACCATTACACTAAGCGAAGACGGTGGCAAATCATTCTCTACACTGATCCCCTACTCCGGTATTCATCCGGATCACCATGCATGGTGGATTCACCCCAACGATCCTAACCTGATTATTGAAGGTAATGATGGTGGTATAGGAATTTCAAGAGACCGTGGAAAGAGTTGGAATTTTGATGAAAAAATTCCAGTAGGTCAGTTCTATCACATTAACGTTGACAACGAAATGCCCTACAATGTAATGGGCGGTATGCAGGACAATGGAAGTTGGCATGGACCTGCCTATGTTTGGATCAATGGAGGAATTCGTAATTATTACTGGCATAATGTGGGTGGAGGAGATGGTTTTGATGTGATGCCTGATCCGGAAGATGCCAGTTGGGTATACAGCGAAAGTCAAGGTGGAAGTTTTGGAAAGAGGAATTGGAAAACAGGAGAATCATGGTTCATTAAACCCCCAGCAACCGACCCTGCTTTAAAACTGCGTTTTAATTGGAATACACCGATGGCGCAGGATCCATTTGATCCTAAAACAATTTATCTCGGAAGTCAATTTGTACATAAGAGTACCGATAAGGGCGCCAGTTGGCAAATGATCTCTTCAGACTTAACTACCAATGATTCCGTAAAGATTAAAGCTTTTCAAAATACAGGAGGATTAACACTTGATATAACTGGTGCTGAAACACATTGCAGTTTGTTAAGCATTGCACCCTCAGCAAAAGAGAAAGGCGTTATTTGGGTGAGTTCTGATGATGGACAAGTTCATTTAACCCGCGATGGCGGTCAAAGCTGGACCTCTTTTGCTGGTAAAATTCCAGGACTGCCCGCAGGAGCCTGGATTCCTCAGGTATCCGCATCACGTCATAATGCTGCAGAGGCTTTTGTTGTGGCTAACGACTATCGCCGCGGAGATTTTAAAACATACATATTCCGCACTACTGATTTTGGAAAAACATGGACAAGATTAGTAGACGAAACAAAAGTGAATGGTTATGCGCTTTGTATGATTCAGGATCCAACTGAGCCTAATTTGATTTTTGTTGGAACAGAGCATGGTCTTTGGATTAGTGTAGATAATGGTGCAAATTTTTCACAATGGAAAAATGGATTCCCTTCCGTTTCTACGTATGATCTGGCCATTCAAGAACGTGAAGCTGATTTGGCAATTGCCACATTTGGAAGAGCCTTATGGATTCTGGACGATATACGTCCTTTGCGTCAACTAGCCGCAAGCACAACAAAAACTCCTACTAAAAACATTACCCTTTTCCCTGCAGCCGATGCAGTACAAGCACAATACAAACCTGCTGATGGTTTTGAATGGAGTGTGATGGGAATCTGGGATGCGGATAACAGACCCCGTGGTGCCGCTGTTTCTTTTTATATCAACAAG
>CAIRNW010000137.1 GCA_903879995.1 uncultured Bacteroidota bacterium | reverse complement strand
GGAATGGGCGCAGACTTATTTGGTTCCTATGTTGCAACTGTACTGGCAACAATTGTACTAGGTCAACAAACTGTTGTTGTTTTTGGTACAGACTTACTGGGCGGTTACTCCCCTATTGTACTTCCTATGTTAATTGCAGGCGTTGGAATTCTGTTTTCAATTGTAGGTACATGGTTTGTACGTGTAAGTGATGCAGCAGGGATTAACACTGACAACGTACAGAAAGCACTCAATATGGGGAACTGGGGTTCAATTGTATTAACAGCCATTGCCTCTGCGGGTCTCGTTTACTTTGTTCTACCTGAAGCAATGGAGCTTCGTGGATTTATATTTACCAAGTGGGGTGTATTAGGAGCAATCGGTGTTGGTTTATTGGTCGGTGCCTTAATGAGCATCATCACTGAATATTATACGGCCATGGGAAAGCGACCTGTGCTTTCCATTATTCGTCAATCCTCAACAGGGCATGCTACCAACGTTATTGGAGGCTTAGCCGTTGGTATGGAATCAACATTCTTACCAATTTTAGTTTTAGCCGGTGGTATTTATGGCTCTTACTTATTTGCGGGCTTGTATGGAGTGGCAATTGCAGCGGCAGGAATGATGGCAACCACTGCTATGCAGTTGGCAATTGATGCTTTTGGTCCTATAGCAGATAATGCGGGTGGTATTGCTGAGATGAGTGAATTACCAAAAGAAGTTCGTGAAAAAACAGACGTTTTAGATGCTGTGGGTAACACCACCGCTGCCACTGGTAAAGGATTTGCAATTGCATCCGCTGCACTTACCGCATTGGCTCTCTTTGCTGCATTTGTAGGCGTTGCAATGCCTAATAATCAACATATTGATATTTATAAAGCAGACGTATTGGCCTCACTTTTTGTTGGAGGAATGATTCCACTTTTATTCTCTTCTCTAGCTATTCGTGCTGTTGGTGAAGCAGCCATGAGCATGGTGGAAGAAGTTCGCAGACAGTTCAGAACTATACCTGGAATTATGGAGGGTACTGGCAAACCTGAATACGATAAATGTGTGGCAATCTCAACAGAAGCGTCCATCAAAAAAATGATGCTTCCGGGTGCCATCACGATCATTTCACCGTTGTTAATTGGTTTTCTCTTAGGTCCTGAAGCACTGGGTGGCTTCCTGGCTGGTGCAACGGTAAGTGGTGTATTGATGGGGATGTTCCAAAATAATGCAGGTGGAGCCTGGGATAATGCAAAGAAGTCCTTTGAGAAAGGTGTAGAAATCAATGGAGAAACATTCTATAAGAAATCGGAGCCTCATAAGGCCTCAGTAACCGGAGATACCGTAGGTGATCCTTTTAAAGATACCTCTGGCCCCTCAATGAATATTTTGATTAAACTGATGTCCATTGTATCATTAGTAATAGCTCCAACGCTAGCCCAGCTCAATGAGAAAAAGGAGTTACCTCCCCCACCACCTCCAGTTTCACAGCCAGCGGGAAAATTGTTTCAATACGATCCTTTACATATCTTTATTGAAGTAAAGAATAACGATAATTGTTAAGAGTCTAATCATAACCATTACAGAAGTCCTACTGTTTCTACAGTGGGGCTTTTTTTTGGTACTTGGAAAATCGTAGCTTGAGGAACATTAACTCGTATGCCCCCACCCTTAAACACAGGAAAGCCAACAGAAAGCGAACTGGAAATCCTTTCCATATTATGGGAAAAGGGAGAAGCTACCGTTGCAGAGGTGCATGCTTCACTTTCAGCTTATAAAAAAACAGGATATACCACCACATTGAAATTGCTTCAGTTGATGCTTTTCAAAGGTTTAGTTACCAGGAAGGAAATTGGCAGAAAACACAGTTATTGGCCCACAATCGATAAAAATAGCTTGTCATTGGGACTAACGGACAGACTTGTTGGGTATCTCTTTAATGGCTCCCCTGCTCAACTGGCAATTACTGCTATTCAATCATCAACATATGAATGCAGTAAAGAAGATTTAATCAAATTGCAAAATTTGATTGAACAAAAAATCAGCAAATAAAAATTAATAACAGCGCGGGCAAGCTTCGCTGTATTTGTTTCCAAGTAGAAATCCAATTACTAATTCGTGGGTTCCATTGTGAAAAGGGGATAAAATATTGGCGCCATTATTTCTGATAAGATCACCATTTATAGGCAGATCAAAGGAGTAACTAAGCGTAATACGATTACCTAAATTTAAGCCCAACATTCCTGCATAACTATCCCTGTAGCGATAACTACCTCCAATCCATAAAATATCCCGGTATTGCAATTTAGCATTGAACTCTGGCTGTAATCCATTACGACTGCTTCCTTTGATATATTTAGCCATGACGGAGGGAATCACATTAAAATCTTCGCCTATCATAAACCGATACCCTGCCGTTAAAAACAAGTGAGGAATTAATTTGCTCTTAGTTAGGATGGCGGGGTCGTTATTGACAAAACTGACTGTTTGCGGAATAATTTGCTGGGCAGAAAAACCAACAAAATAACTACGTGCATACAACCAGATTCCAGCAGCCATCTGAGGACGAATCTTTCTTAATTCTCCCGTAACTACCGATCCAAAGGCAGGATCAGAAGGGTCACCAAATCCTGAAAAATCATGATTAGTTCTGTCAATACGTATGGTAGTTAATCCAGCCGACAACCCAGCTGAAATATTGGTAGTTGGATTTAAGCCAAGGTGATACGCATAGGAGGCAGATGCCGATAAAAAATTAAAACTACCTGTCCTATCGTTGATGACGCTAACTCCTACTCCGTGATGCGGCTCAGCAGCAGTGTAGTTTTCCCAATAAGCTTTTCCCCGAGGGTTATTTCCGGGCACCGCAAAAGAGGTAGAACTAAGTCGATAATCACTTTTTCCTAATGGAGCATGCAAAGTAAAATAGGTGGTACGGGGCGCTCCTTTTAAACCGACCCATTGATCTCTTGCAGATACTTTAAGATCTCCGTAATTATCGATTCCGGCAATTGCTGGATTGATGATAAATGGGTTGATTACGTATTGGGTATAATGTGGGCGCTGTTGTGCAACTACATTTAATTGTACCCCTACAAAAAGTAATCCTATAATTAGCTTAGCTCTCATTTTATCTGATAATATCAACGTAACCTGCTTTCTTTTTTCGTCCATTTTTAGGATCAATCACATAATAATATGTACCCATTGGCACATCTTTTCCATTTACTTTTCCATCCCAGGGTGTAGCGTAACCCACGGAGCGGAAAATGAGATACCCATAGCGATTAACCACTTCTACCGTACATCCAGGATAGCTGTCCAAATAAGGAATAATCCAAGTGTCATGTACACCATCACCATTCGGAGAAAATATATTTGGGACAGGGGGATCTTTGAGCACTTTTATAAACATAGAACTTGTATCACTACACCCTTTGTTAGTTGTCACAGTAAGTAAATAGGTAATATCGTCTGGTGGCCTTGCAATTGGATCTAACCGTGTTGGGTCATCTAAATAAGTTGGAGGCGTCCAAGCAAATGTGACAGGCATTGGATAATTATTTGGAGGCGTGATCTGTACCTGTCCACCCTCTAACATTAATTTATCTGGCCCCGCATCAGCATCAGGATATCCATTCACAAAAACTGTTTTGGTAGCCACATTGCTACTACAGCCAAAACTATTTATTATATAATGGCTTATCGTGTATGTTCCGGTATCAGCATAGGTGTATGAAAAGCTGCTGAGTGTTCGAATGGAGGCATCTCCCAAATTCCAATGATATTGCAATATGGTACCATCTGCCCCGTTACTGGTGCTGGTAAAGAGGAAAGGACTTCCTATACAAACATCAATAAAGTCAGTTGTAAAGGATGCTTGCGGTTGCGGATGAATTGTATTTAAAACAATGGTTGTATCATGTATACACCCCTGTGCGGTTGTTACCTCCAAGTTTTCAGAATAAGGTCCCAGGTTGACATAAACGTGCGCCGGATCAGTAACTGTTGAATTGTTTACAGCACCACTTCCCGGATCACCAAAGTCCCATAAATAAGTTAAGCTTGCCGGCGTACCATTTGGAACAGTAGACAAATTTGTGAATTGAACAGTGGCATT
>CAIRNW010000136.1 GCA_903879995.1 uncultured Bacteroidota bacterium | reverse complement strand
GGAAAAGAAAAGCAGATTCAATTTCCCACTACCTGCCCCGTCTGTGCTAGTAAATTATTCAAAGAAGAGGAAGAAGCGGTATGGCGTTGTATCAATATTGAGTGTCCCGCACAGGTAATAGAAAGAATTATTCACTTCGTAAGCAAGGATGCACTTGATATCAGAGGATTCGGTGAGGCCAACGTTAGAAAATTTGTAGAGCTAGGATTGCTCCACGATATTCCTGGGATCTACACACTTGATTTTACAAAACTCGCCTTGCTGGAAGGTTTTGGAAAAAAGTCAATTGAGAATTTACAACAAGCCATTGAACTTTCTAAAAAACAACCCTTGCATCGATTGATTTATGCACTGGGAATTCGTTATGTAGGCGAGACCACAGCACGTACTTTGGCCAATGCGGTCAACCACTTGCTGGACTTTCAATCCTATTCAGAGGAACAGTTACAACAACTAGAAGATGTTGGGATCAAGGTAGCGGGAAGTATTTATGAATTTTTTAAAAATGCAGATAACATTACCATGCTGCATGACCTGGAAAAACTAGGATTGACATTACGAAACGAAAAGAAGGATATTCCTGCAACAGGTAATCTCGTTGGCAAAACGTTTTTATTTACAGGCACGCTCTCTAAGCTAAAAAGAAGTGAAGCCGAAGAGATGGTAAGGACGAACGGAGGTCAATTATTAAGTGGCGTCAGCGCCAAATTAAATTACCTGGTAGCCGGAGAGGAAGCCGGTAGCAAATTGGAAAAAGCAAAGAAAATTCCGTCCATTCACATCATCAACGAACAAGAATTTATAAACCTACTCGGCGAATAAATTACTTAGATCAATTTTTGTTCCGCCAGGTACTCTGCAATTTGAATAGCATTGGTAGCTGCCCCTTTTCGAAGATTATCGGACACGATCCATGCATTAAGCGTGCGCGGTTGTGACTCGTCTCTACGCAATCTTCCTACAAAGACCTCATCTCTTTCGTGTGCATCCATGGGCATGGGATACGCTTGCTGCGCAGGATCATCTACCAACACTACGCCGGGTGCCGCCTGTAAAATTTGTTTGATATCGGCTAGATCAAATTCTTTCTCAAATTCCACATTTACACTTTCACTATGACCTCCCATCACCGGAATACGAACGGTAGTAGCGGTAACACGAATTGTATCATCTCGCATGATCTTGCAGGTTTCCTTTACCATTTTCATTTCCTCCTTAGTATATCCATTATCCAGAAAAACATCAATCTGAGGAATTACGTTTAAATCAATTGGATACTTATAAGCCATGGGGTATGCAGTATCCTCACCATGAGCTTTACGACGTTCGCCCTGTAATTGCTCCACCGCTTTGACACCGGTACCGGTAACACTTTGGTAGGTGCTCACTACAACTCTTGTGATTTTATAGCGTTTATGAAGAGGGTTTAACGCTACCACCATTTGAATAGTAGAGCAGTTGGGATTGGCAATAATTTTATCGGCTGCAGTCAATACGCTCGCATTAATCTCAGGAACAACTAACGGTTTATCAGGATCCATACGCCAAGCTGAGGAATTATCAATCACCGTAATTCCGGCTGCAGCAAATTTTGGCGCCCATTCCAGGGAAGTAGTACCCCCTGCAGAAAATAAAGCAACAGC
>CAIRNW010000135.1 GCA_903879995.1 uncultured Bacteroidota bacterium | reverse complement strand
TAACCGATCACCGGCAGCTGCATAATCATACAATTGTCTTGGAAATTTTCTCGCTACTGCCTTGATTAAACTATCTGCTACCAGTACATCAGGATTCCTTTGTAAAACCGGAAATGTTTTCTCTGGTACTAGCGTACAATATTTAAGGAGCAAGTTCTCTCTACAAATTTGATAACCCGGATTCTTCTCAAAAATTCCCGCTGCCATCAACGTAGTCCCTGCATCATAAGGAAGGCTTGTTATGATAGCAGCGATACTGCCCCCCTTTCGGTCCATGGATACACAGGCTTCATAATTAGCAATCAGAAGTGATAAGTATTGGGGATTTACACCCTCAATCCCTAACCGTTTCCAGTGTTCCCTGAAAAATTTTAAAAAATTCTCCAACCCAATTAAATAATTGACTTTAAGGCGGTGATCAAAGGCAGGGTCTGTTTCTATTTGATAGGCAATCCGATTAACCTCATATTGTAGCGCATGAGTCAGTGCTCTATTAAGCGCCTCGCTATCGCCGGGCGTAAACTGGTTATCCGGCAACCCATCACTGGCCATGATCAGTTTTTGCTCCTCGCGTATCAACTCATGGTTACGCTCTCTTCGAAACTCAGGTTTATAACCGGCGGGCGGTTGAAAAAAAGAATCGCCGGGTTGGGCCTCGGCAACCACCACACCCAGACTCAAGAAAACTGAGAAAAAAAGGTTCCTGATTTGCTTCTTCATCCAAACTCAAAGTTACTGGTAAGCTGTTAATATTAAGTTATCATTAACTCTAGTTTTTCAATTATGACATGACTTATTGTTGCGTGAAATAAAAGATAACTTTGTGAAAACCCAACTGATGGAAAATAAGGCCCGTAAAGTATTGATTGCTGATGACGAGCCCGATATACGTGAATTGTTGCAGTATAACCTCAGTGCAGCGGGATACGAAGTAAGTTTAGCAAAAGACGGAGATGAAGCCTTGGATAAAGCTAAAAGAATTAAACCCGATTTGATTCTTTTAGATGTGATGATGCCTAAGAAATCAGGAGTTGAAGTATGTAAAATATTGCGGTCACAGGTACAGTTCAGCGAAACGCTGATTGTAATGTTAACCGCACTCAGCGATGACGGTTCAGTCGTGAAAGGATTGGAAACAGGAGCCGACGATTACATTGGCAAACCTGTAAGTCCCAAAGTGCTGGTTAGCCGTTTGCAGGCATTATTCAGAAGACAGAATAAGACCGAAACCACCACACTGGTTGCCGGCCCCATTTCGATAAACACGGAGCAATTTTTAGTAACGGTAGAGGGTAAATCCATCTCGTTAGCTAAAAAAGAATTCGAGTTACTATACTTACTGGCAAATAAACCAGGACGAGTATTTCTCAGAAATGAAATTTTAACACAGGTCTGGGGCAATGAAGTGATCGTGGGTGATCGAACTATTGATGTACACATTAGAAAAATCAGACAAAAACTCGGTATTGACTGTATTAAAACCGTTAAGGGGGTAGGCTATAAATTTGTGCTGTAACTGCTTATTCGGAGCTTACCTTTACGGCACAGTTTTATGCCAAATCGAGAAAGTAATATTACACCCCGACAAATTGCGTTGACTGCAGCTTTAATTCTTTCCATACCGGAGAGTCTATTGGTGATTTGGGCCTCAGGTAAATGGGCACTGGGGTTACTTTCCTTTACAGCACTTTTTCTCATCAGTTTTTTAGTGATTAATGCACTGTTGGAGCAGTTTATTAATCGAAAAATTAAATTGATCTATAAGTTTATTCACAAGACCAAAACAACAAAGAAAGAGGAAACGTATTACAAGTATATTCTTCCTCCTAAAACGTTAGAGGAAGTAAGTAAGGATGTGGAGGACTGGGCCATCGAGAATGAAAAAGAGATGGAATTGCTTCGTCAAAATGAACAGTTTAGAAGAGAGTTTTTACAGAATTTATCACATGAATTTAAAACCCCAATTTTTTCTATACAAGGGTATATAGAAACCTTATTGGATGGTGCACTAGAGGATCCCAAGATTAATAAAAAATATTTGGAAAATGCGGGGCGTAATGTTGAGCGCCTCTCCAACTTACTAGGTGACCTGGAGCAAATTTCTAAGTTAGAAAGAGGTGAGTTGCCCTTGATCAAACAATCATTCATTATTCAGGATTTGGTAAAGGAGGTATTTGAGATGACGGAATCAGCAGCAGAAAATAATACTATTCAATGTAGCATAAAAAAAGAATGCGAAAATCCACTTACCGTTTTTGCTGATAAAGAAAAAATAAGACAGGTTTTGAGTAACCTGATTGAAAATGCTCACAAGTATGGAAAACAGAATGGTAGCATCACTGCGTCCATGTATAAAACAGACGGTAAACACGTCCTCATCGAAATCACTGACGATGGTATAGGCATAGCGGAGAAAGAGATCAGTCGAATATTTGAACGATTCTATCGCACAGAAACTGGACGCTCCCGTGATATAACCGGGAGTGGATTAGGTCTTGCAATTTGTAAGCATATCATAGAAGCACATGGAGAAACCATTCATGCCAGAAGCACAGAACAGGTTGGCACCACCATTGGATTTACCTTACCGGTTAGTTAACGGTTTTATTGAAACGTCTGGTAGAAGCGCGTTGCAAAAAATCCGCAATTAATACCTGTGATCGAATGGATTGCTTGGTATTACCTCCAGCATATTGATTATCGAGACTATCGTTCAATACTCTTGCTTTAATGTTATCAGCAAGCTGGATCTCTAGTATGCTTAACAACTCTTTTCGTATAGCTTTATCGGTAATTTCGACGGCTGCTTCTACTCGATAATCCAGGTTGCGGACCATCCAATCAGCTGAAGAGATAAAAACACGCTCTTTGCCTTTATTAT
>CAIRNW010000134.1 GCA_903879995.1 uncultured Bacteroidota bacterium | reverse complement strand
CCACCACCATTTCAGGCGTTTGACGTAGCCCGGTATAAATTACTTCCATTCCAGCATCTCGCAAAGCCGTAGCAATAACTTTAGCACCACGATCGTGGCCATCTAAACCAACTTTTGCTACTAAAACGCGAACAGGTCTTTTCATATAACTAAGCTCCTTGCAAAATTAAGCGCTTTGCCTGAGTCAATCGCTCTACTGTTTCCTCCTTACCTAGCAAGTAAGCAATATCAAATACGCCAGGCCCAAATTTTCCACCTACTAACATGATACGAAGTGGCAACAATAATTCACCTGTTTTAAGCTGTTTTTCTTGCGCCAGCTCTTTACAAATTTTCTCTAATTCGCCCGTAGTCCAAGGATTTGCCTGTTGATAATGCTGAATAAGCTGATCAAAGAAGGCCGATTTTTCAGCATTCCATTTGGGAACAATTGAGGCGGTATCGATTTGTGCGGGTCTACTAAAAAAGAAACTGCCTTGTTCCACAAAGTCAGTGAGTAAAGTGCAACGTTCCTTTACGAGTGCAATCACTTGTTCTAGCAACATGCTATCTGTTACCACTACATTTACTTTTTCAAAATTTGCTCTGACCAAGGGTAGTAGCTCACTGGCACTTGTTCGTTTGATCCATTCGTGGTTGAACCATTTTGCTTTTTCGTAATCAAATTTAGCCCCACTGCTATGCACACGTGCCATGTCAAAAGAGGATATTAATTCTTCCTTACTAAATACTTCTTTTTCCGTTCCATCATTCCATCCGAGAAGAGCCAGTAAATTGATAAAAGCGGCCGGTAAAAATCCTTTTTCTCGAAAGCCTTCCGTTGATTCTCCTGTTTTTAGATCTTGCCAGTTCATTGCAAAAACGGGAAAGCCGTATTTAGCTCCATCTCTCTTGCTTAGTTTTCCACTCGGCCCCAGTATTAATGGGAAATGTGCCCATTGTGGCATTGCCTCCCATCCAAACAAGTATTGCCAAAGCAATAAATGTACGGGTGCAGAGGGTAGCCATTCTTCTCCTCTGAATGCATGTGTGATTTTCATGAGATAATCATCCACTACTACAGCTAAGTGATAGGTAGGCATTCCATCTGCTTTTAAGAGCACCTTATCGTCTACTAATGAAGTATCAAAGCTTACCTCTCCGCGTATCATGTCATTGAAGCTGACAGTTTTTCCTACGGGCATTTTTATTCGTACCACATATGGAGTATTGGCCTCCAATAATTTTTTTGTTTCATCTGCAGGTATCGTGAGCGAATTGCGCATCTTCATTCGAAGATGATGATCGTATTGCGGAGCAGGGTTTTCTGCTGATTTATACTTTTCACGCATCTGTTCCAATTCAGCTGCAGAATCAAAAGCATAATAGGCGTGTCCTGCTTCTACTAATTGTTCGGCATATTTTTTATAAAGTGCCTTTCGCTCACTTTGCCGGTAAGGTCCATAGGGGCCTCCATGTTGAACACTTTCGTCTGGTTCTAATCCACACCAACGAAGACAATCAAAAATATATTCTTCAGCTCCGGGTACATATCTGCTTTGATCAGTATCCTCGATTCTGACAACAAACTCGCCTCCGTGTTTCTTTGCAAATAAATAGTTGTATAGCACGGTACGGACTCCACCTAAATGTAGACCTCCGGTAGGACTAGGCGCAAAACGAACTCTCACCTTTTTACTCATGGTGCAAAGATAACCCCTGCCTGTATCTTTGTCTCTGATGTACAAGCCCTTTATTCAGCCCCCGGCACTAGCTCGACTGTTTTATCCAAACCGATTATGGCGGATGAACCCGTTGGAGCCTAGTGTTTATTTAACCTTTGATGATGGCCCTCACCCTGATATCACTCCTTTTGTGTTGGAACAATTGTCAAGGGTAGGGGCAAAGGCCAGTTTTTTTTGCATTGGCAGCCGGGTAGCTGCTTATCCATTGGTCTATCAACAAATAATTGAGCAGGGACATCGGGTAGGGAATCATACACAGGAGCATTTAAATGCATGGCATACTAACCAGAAGGATTATTTAAAGGATGTGGCAGTAGCTGCACAATTGATTGATTCAAATTTATTTCGTCCTCCTTATGGCAAACTACCTTGGCAAATAGCCAAGCAGATTCCCACCGTCATTAAAGCACCTGCACAAATTGTTATGTGGGATATTTTGAGTGGCGATTTTGATCATCGATTGACTGCTGCAGCATGTTTGGAAAATTGCCGTCGATACTTACGCCCTGGTTCTATTATTGTTCTGCATGATAGTGAAAAAGCATGGGATCGCTTAAAAATTTTATTGCCTGAATTACTTTCCATGATTGGATCGGCTGGATATTCTTTAAAAGCCTTGCCATAAAAAAACCCGGACTTTTGATCCGGGTTTCATTCACAAAACAAATCAATCAGGGTAAGGTAATATTATAGGTAACTCCATTGATAGTTACGGTAGCCGCATTATCACAGGTTCCTGTTCCGTAGTTAATTAATCCCACAAATCTTGTTCCAGTGTTAGTATTCTCGCGCACGGTCCGAACCGTACCTGTTACAATCCAACGACAATTGTTCCGACGAACCAATGGTTCTACGATGGTAGCATTCCATCCTACTAATGTAGTATCTCTTTTAACCTGGCCACGTGCAGCACCCACAATTCTAAAGGCGTCATCCATTGGGATCAAAGGTGTTAACACTCCTTCAATTTGTGTTCTTACTTTTTCACTATTCCAAGAAATAAAATTCCCGTTGGGCCGGGTCAGCTTGCCATTGGTAACATTGATCTGATAACGAGGACCCGTTGTAGGTTCCGTGGTATTTTTTATACGCATGGCACCTTCCACTTTAGTACTGTCAAAATAGAATCCGTCAAAGGCAGTTTCAGCTACAGCGTTGGGTATAATTAAGCGGTTCGTATAAACATGAATAATTTTTCCTTTTCTGTAATGACCATCTCTGGCTACACATCCTGTTCCAAAGTCAAGTACCACACGCACGGGAAAGGGTGCCGGAGCATTGGGTCGGGTAACTGTTACCGTAGGGCAGGCATTCAGTCTTCCAAAAATTCCCATTCCTCCCATACCTACTTCATCATTTACTCCCATAGCATCATCAAAAATGCCATCATAAATAAGTTCAGCCTCTGAATCTGACTCACTGGATAATTTAGAAACATTCATCTCATATTGTTCTACCGGATCTTGTGTAGTACTTTTTTCTTTTTGGCACGCTACAATTGAAACGGTAATTAATCCTGCAAAAACAGCTAATTGCAACAAAAGGCTCTTTTTCATATACAATGATTTTCGTTATAAAGTTACTGAGCTTGGATGGCAGAATTATCTTTTGGTTTAAGAATAGGTTTTTTTACTGAGTTTTGCAGCGTATGCAAAAATTAATCGACACCCATGCTCATTTATACCTGCCTGAATTTGAATCAGATAGGGTAGCGATGCTCGAAAGGGCAAGAAATGAGGGCGTCGAGAAAATCTATTTACCAGCCATAGATGCGGCTACGCATGATTCAATGATTGCATTAGAACATAGCTTTCCGGCCTGTAGGGCGATGATGGGCGTACACCCTTGTTCCGTCAAGGCCAATTACCAAGAGGAACTTGCTGTGGCTAAATCATGGTGGGATAAACGCTCATTTGTGGCAGTTGGAGAAATTGGTTTAGATTTTTATTGGGATCGAAGTTTTGAAAAGGAGCAATACATTGCTTTTCGCACTCAAATTGATTGGGCCTTGGAAAAAAAAGTTCCAATTGTGATTCATTCCCGTCAATCCACACTGGCTTGCGTAGAAGTATTAAAAGAATACAAACAAACAGGACTCACGGGTATCTTTCATTGTTTTAGTGGTAGTCTTGAGGAAGCACAGGAAATCATCAAACTGGGATTTTTATTGGGTATAGGCGGTGTGTTTACCTATAAAAATGCAGGAGTTGCTGCAGTGGTTGAAAAACTACCCTTGGAACATATTGTATTGGAAACAGATGCCCCCTATTTAACACCAGTCCCTCACCGGGGAAAACGAAATGAGTCTGCTTATATAAGAACAATTGCAGAAAAAATTTCAGCACTAAAGGGGGTATCTATTGATGAAGTGGCTGAAAAAACTACTCAAAACGCGGATAAGCTCTTTGCTCTAAATCACCCCCAACACTAAATTGTAGAATTATTACTATTTTAGTGCCTTATTACCCAGATAACCAACCTAAACAAAATACTACCCCTAAATTGCCATGGGTTAAACCTGAGTTGATTGTTCTAGACGTTAAGTTAATTAATCAACAGGCAATGGATCAGGAAGCTGAGTTATTGAATTACTTAGCGACTGATGAAAACGCATTTAAGCTTTTTACTGGTTCAACTAGTAGATGACGTTACTCACAATAATTTTGAAATCGTCATCACGCTAAGAATTAAAGTAGCCACCACTACCCCCCAACCCAACCAACGTAACCAGACGGGATGTTGATATTCCTTCAGAAGTCCTTTATGGGTTGAGCCAATTAAAATCAGGCTG